>JALHOE010000015.1 GCA_022843175.1 Deltaproteobacteria bacterium | reverse complement strand
GCGGCGGCGTCGGCGGCGTCGGCGGCGAGGGACCGGGCGCGGCCGTGCCCGACGCCACGAAGGCGATCCTCGACGCGGCCCCCACGGCGGACGCGGCGATCAAGTGGCTCTACCCCTACGAGGGCACGGTGTGGCCGCGCGGTTTGCTCGCGCCGCTGCTGCAGTGGGACCGCGCCGGCCACTCGTTCGACGCGGTGAAGATCACCATCAAGGAGGCGGCCTTCGAGTACTCCGGCTACTTCGCGAAGACGGCGACGCCGTTCCTCCATCATCCGATCCCGCAGGATGCGTGGAAGAAGATGTCCTATTCGAACGGCGGCGAGGCCGTGACGGTGGAGCTCACCTTCGCCGAGGGCAGCAAGACGATCGGTCCGATCAAGCAGTCCTGGAAGATCGCGAAGGGCCCGCTCAAGGGCACCGTTTACTACAACTCCTACGGCACCAAGCTCGCCGAGAACTACTGCTGCACGCTCGGCACCACCAAGAAGTTCGGCGGCGCGACGCTCGCGATCAGGGCGGGCGCCACCGACCCGACGCTCGTCGCCGGGGGCACCGGCGGCGAGGACAAGTGCCGCGTGTGTCACTCGGTGTCGGCCGGTGGCTCGGCGCTGATCACGCAGTGGGGCAACGGCTACGGAGGGTCGAGCGCATACTCGCTCACCGGCGGCTACGCCGAGACCCCGATGGCGCCGGCCGACGGACGCTACGCGTGGCCCGCGATGTTCCCCGACGGCTCGCTCCTGTTCTCGAACTCGAGCACCATCGCCGGCGGCACCACCGCCAACAGCGCCCTCTACGCGGTGCCGGCGGGCGTCGTCGTCGCCACGACCGGGCTGCCGAGCGGGCTCCGCGCGGGCATCCCGGCCTTCTCGCCCAACGGCAAGCACATCTCGTTCGCGTTCAACGGCGGGCCGGGAGCCGACAACAAGTCCCTCGCCTCGATCGACTTCGACTCGGCGACCAAGACGTTCTCGAACCTCGTCGTGCTCAACACGCCCCCGGCCGGCACCAACGTGTGGTCGTCGTGGCTCCCCAACAGCGAGGGCGTGATCTTCGAGCGCGAGACGGTGAACAACGGCCGGGACTACGCGGGCACCCGCTCCACCTGCGACTCCTCGGCAGCGTGCAGCGACACCGGCGCGCGCGGCGAGCTGTGGTGGGTCGACAGCAAGAGCAAGACCGCCACCCGCCTCGACAAGGCCAACGGCACCGGCCACGTCCCCACCGGCGCCAACGGCCACGACAAGGACGACACGCTCAACTACGAGCCGTCGGTGAACCCCGTGGTGAGCGGCGGGTATGCGTGGGTCGTGTTCGTCAGCCGGCGCATGTACGGCAACGTGGCGACGATCAACCCGTACTGGAGCGATCCGCGCTACCACGACATCTCGTCCACCCCCACGACGAAGAAGCTGTGGGTCGCGGCGATCGATCTCTCCGCGCCGCCGGGCACCGATCCGAGCTCGCCCGCGTTCTACCTCCCCGGTCAGGAGCTCCTCGCGGGCAACTCGCGCGGGTTCTGGGTGGTCGATCCCTGCAAGATGGAGGCGGCCACGTGCGAGACCGGCGACGAGTGCTGCGGCGGGTTCTGCCAGCCCGGCGCCGACGGCAAGCTCACGTGCACCAACAAGCCGCCGATGTGCGCGGCCGAATACGAGAAGTGCACCAAGGACGACGACTGCTGCGGCCTCGCGCTCGGGGTCAAATGCATCGGCGGCAGATGCGCGGCGGCGGGCCCGAAGTAGGTCTACTCGCCGTCGACCTCGGCGATGGCCGCGTGAACGTCGTTGCCCCACGCCTGCGTGGCGCGCACGATCTCTTCATGGAGATCGGCGCACGAGCGCTCGCTCCGCATCGCCTCCACGCGCGCAACGCCCGCGGAGAAGAACGCGATCACGGCCCGCTCGCGCTTGTCCTCGTGTGCGCCGAGTCGCTCGACATACGCGTCGAACGCGCGTCTCGCCTCGGGGGACACCTGCGCGCCCTGTGGGCCATGCGCCCACCGCGGCAGGTGGCGAAGGAGCGTGGCCGTCACCTCGAAGGCGGTGACGTAACAGAAGCTCACGTTCCATTGATGCCACTGCCGCCAGGTGAAGCTGACGTCGGTGTAGCTCGCGTGCGGCGCACCGAGACGGGTCGGACCGGTCTGCTCGGCCCTGGCCCGCGCCTCTTCCAACGACGAAGCCTCGACGTCGTAGTGCGCGATCACACGCTGCAAGCGCACGCCGGGTGCGACCTCCACCGCGGAGCCCGCCGCGCACCCGACGGTGATCAACAACATCGCGACGGCGGCGCAGCGCACAGCCATAGCGTACGCTGAGGGAAATGAGCGCGTACACAGCGGTCGCGCACCGCGAGCTCTCGATCCTCAACCCGCTCTCGGCAGACGCGTACGACCGCGCGATCGACACGCTCGACCTGTCACGCGAGGCGCGCGTGCTCGACATCGGCTGCGGCAAGGGCGACCTACTCCGCAGGATCGTCGCGCGCTACGGCTGCCACGCCGAGGGCATCGACTTGTCGTCGCAGTTCCTCGAAGAGGCGCAGAAGGCGCTGCCGAGCGGGAGGTTCATCGTCGGCGACGCGCGCACCCATCGCGTGGAGCCGGGCTACGACGTCGCCGCCTGCGTCGGCGCGACGCACGCGTTCGGCGACACGGCCGAGGCGCTCAACCGCTTGGCTCGCGCGGTGAGGCCGCACGGGCTGGTGCTGCTCGGCGAGGGCTACTGGCGCCGAGAGCCCGACGAGCAGTATCTCGCCGCGATCGGCGGCCGCCGCGAGGAGCTCCTGCCGCTCGACATGACCATCGCGCTCGCGTGGTCGCGCAGGCTCGCCCTCCGCGAGACGTTCGTCGCCACCGAGGCCGACTTCCTCCGCTACGAGACCGCGCACGCCAAGGCCGTCGCGGCGCACGGCACCGATCCCATGAAGGAGCGCAGCCGTAAGTGGCAAGCAGCCTTCGAGCGGTGGGGCCGCACCACCATGGGCTTCGCCCTCTTCGTCTTCGAAAAACGCGAGCTCTAGCCGGTCACTGGAGCCGCGAGCGTCAGCGAGCGGGTTGTCACAACGAAGGGGCCTTGCGGCGTAAGCCCGCGGACCCGGGCCCTCACGGCCCACAGCTCGAGCCGCGGCGTGCCGCGAACGTTGAACCCGGCGCTACGTGCGCGATCGGTTCGAGGGCCCTTCGTCGAGCACGTCCTCCACGAGGCGCATCATCTGGCGGTGCCAGCGACCGAGAGGGACCTCGCGTCGCTCGCGGACAATGGCCAAGCGGGCATCCACGTCGCGCTCACTTCCGGCGAGCGGATCGCCCTGGTCGGCTTGGAAGAACCGGTCCAGCTCGACGCACTGAAAGCAGACGCCCTCCTGAGCGACGAGCGCGCACGAAGCGTCGTACTTCGCCTTCAATTGGGCTCGGGCCGACTGGATCCAAGCCTTCGCCTGCCCGAAGCTCGCCCCCATGACGCGGGCGACCTCATCGACCGTGAAGTCGTAGACCTCCTTCAGCAGCAGCGCCGCGGACTCCTCGTGGCGGAGGTTTCGAATGGTGCAGGCGAAGCAGACCGCGAGGTGGTCCTTGGCGATCGTCTTCATCTCGGGCGAGCCCGAAAGGAGTCGCGATTCCGCGACGAAGCCGGCGTCCCTCTCGGCCCGACCTCTCGTCTCGCCGAGGACGCCCTCCCGCCACGTGCTGTGCTTGCGAAGGTGGTCGAGCGCGAGGTTCGTCGCGACGCGGAAGAACCACGCGCGCAGCTCGGTCGCGTCCTCGGGCAGGCTCTCCTGTTCGAGGGCCCGGACCGCAGCCTGCTGGACCAGCTCCTCCGCGATGTCCTCTCGAACGACGAGCCGAGCCACGTACCCCGCCAACGCCCTGCGGTTCGACTGGAACGCCGAAGCGATTTGCTCTCGCTTGGTCACGCGCGACCCTCCACGTCCTCGGTCCACCACGTCTGGATCGCTGCGGCGATCTCGGCGGGCGACTCTTCCTGGACGTAGTGGCCGGCGCCGTGGAGCGCGACGGTGCGCGACCTCGGGAACGCCTTCTCGAACCGCGCCCGCTCCTTCTCCCGGAAGGCGATGTCCCTGTCGCCCCAGCAGAGGAGGACCGGCTTGTCCGCGAGCCGTGGGAGCTCTGCCTCCACGGTGGCCAGGTAGCTCGTGCTGCCGACGATTGCCCTCGGGAAGATGTGCGTGGCCTCGCGACGGCCGCGCGTGCTCAGCGGCCGGCGGTAGGCCTGCATCGCCTCGGCGGAGACCCTCCGACGCGGCGTACCGAGAGGGATCATCACGTTCACGAAGGCGTTGAAGTTGCGGATCGCGAAGCCGCCCATCGAGCCCCCCATCAGCTTGGAGAATCGCACGAAGTGGGGATCGTCCGCGACCGGCCAAGCCCACGTGTTGCAGATGACGAGGGCGCGAACGCGCTGCGCGTGCCGCCCCGCGAGCCCGAGGCCGATGGGGCCTCCCCAGTCCTGCACGACGGGGGTGAGCTCGCGGAGCCCGATGCGATCGACGAAGCGCTCGACGACCGCCATGTGGCTCTCGGGCAGGTGATCGTAACCCTCCGCCGCCACGGACAGGCCGAAGCCGGGGTAGTCCATGGCGATGCATCGGAAGTGGTCCCGCAAGAGAGCGATGAGGTGGCGGTAGACGAACGACCACGTGGGGTTGCCGTGCAGCATCAGGAGCGTCGGCCCGCTGCCCTCGTCCACGTAGTGGACCGTGTGGCCGGCGATGTCCACGAACCTGCTCCGGCACGGAAACAGCTGTTGGGTGAGCCAGTCGGGGCGCACGCCACGCTCGACGCTCACCGGCCGCTCCGGGCAACCAGCTCCGCGATGGCGTCGGCCGTCTCCGCGGGACGCTCCTCCGGGACGAAGTGACCGCACCCCTTCAGCACGCGAAGCTCGGCGCCGAGCGCCGTCGCAGTGCGCTCGCCGACCGTCGTCGGGAAGAAGGGATCGCGGTCGCCCCACAGGACGAGCGACGGGATCCCGAGCGTCCTCCCGAGACGCTCGACGTCGCCGTAGAGCCCGGGCAGGTCTCGCATGCTGCGGAGGAAGATCCGGCGCGTCGTGCGGACGCCGTGGCCCTGGAGGCTCGCGCGATACCTCTTGAAGGGAAACGCCGCTCGGTCGGCGACGGCGGCGAGCCACATGGCCATGAGCCCGAGCGTGCCGAACGCGAGTCGGAAGAAGAGCGCGCCCAGGATGGGGACCTTCGCGAGGCGGAGCGGTGGCGGGATCGGCGTGTCGGGGAACATGTTGGTCGCGGCCACCGTGAGCGACTGGATGCGCGCGCCGAGCCTTCCCGCGACGAGGATGGCCGTCGGTCCTCCGAAGTCGAAGCCCACGAGGTGGAGCTTCTCGACGCCGAGCTTCCCGAGAAACCGCACCACCACCTCCGCGTGCTCCGCTGCGTGGTAGTGAGCCGGCGCGTCGGGCGAGTCGCCGAAGCCGAGGAGATCGGGCACGACCACGCGACACGTCGTCCCGAGTCGTTCCCCCACCGCCGCAAACGTCCTGCGCGAGCCGGGGATGCCGTGGAGCAAGACCACGGTCGGCCCGCGCTCGCCGTAGCGGTCGTAGGCGAGCTGGCCCGCACCCGCGAGGGGATCGCCGTCCCCGCGGGTCCGAGCGGGGGCGGTCGTCGAAGCATCGGGAACGCTTTCCATACCGAACAAACGGCCGACGCGGCGGGATCGGATGGGCGAGCTCATTCGACCGCCGGAGTCGTGGATGGCCGCCGAGGGGTGGCTCGGTGCGAGCGGAAGCGGCCTGCCGGCGGCGTCGGGGGCGAAGCCGGCTGCGAGGCGGTCGCTGCTGCTGCGAGCAGCGGCGCGGCACTCTCCGAACTTCTTGGTGACGAGGAGAGATCGCGGCGCACACGAGCAGCGAGTCGGGCGCAGCCTGCGTTGCCTGCGAGGCCCCCGGCAGGATGGCGGTCGCACCGTGGCTCGCGGGTTCGCAGATTCGCAGTTGACGATTCATAGATACGCTATTATTCAAGATACATGGCTCGCCCCGAGCAGCAGGCACGCCCCTACCCCAACACGTGGGGCGGCCGCCGTGCAGGTGCGGGTCGTCCCCGCGGCTCGCGCACCAGCGACCGCGTGCCCCACACCAAGCGCCCACGCGTCTCGCGCCACCGCCCCCACCACATCACCGTCCGCACCACGCGAGGCACCTGGAACCTGCGCGCCCAGCGCTGCTACCGCCCCATCGCCGCCGCGCTCGCCGCTGTCCGCAGCCGCGAGGGCGTTCGGGTGGTGCACTTCTCGGTGCAGCACAACCACGTCCACCTCATCGTCGAGGCCGACGGCCGCCGCGCGCTCAGCGGCGCCATGCGCGCGCTGCTCATCCGCGTCGCGCGAGACCTCAACAAGCTCATGGGCACGCGCGGCGCGCGGTTCGAGGACCGCTACCACGAGCACGTCCTCGAGACGCCGAGCGAAACACGAAACGCGCTCCTCTACGTGATCGGCAACCGCGCCGTGCACCTCGCGCGCTGGGGGAAGGTGCAGCGCGCGGACGTCGACCGGTTCTCGTCGCTGGCGAGCGAGGAGCTCATTCGACCGCCGGAGTCGTGGATGCTTACGAAGGGGTGGCTCGGTGCGAGCTGAGGCGGCCTGCCGGCGGCGTTTGCGGGCGAAGCGGGCTGCGAGGCGATCGTCGCTGCGGCGGGCGGCAGCGCGGTTTCTCTCTCAATTTTGAGAAGGGGGAGAGCTCGCCGCGCGCGCGAGCAGCGAGGAGAGTGCAGCGTGCTTCGCCTGCGAGGCCCCCGGCAGGGAGCCTCGTTGAGGTGCTGCTCACGCGAAGGCGCTCGCTGACGCGCGCCTGGCTGCGCCTGCCCGACTCGGCGCGCTCGGCGCCGCGCGGGTGGAGCGCAGAGGGGTTCGGGGGCGCTCGGGCTCGGACGTGCCGTAGACGCCCGGCGCGGTCGCGTCGTCAGCTGCGGAGAGCGCACGATGGGGGGCCCGGTGCGCACGCACACCGAATGCAGCGGCCGGGGCACTGCTTCGATACGCTCCGTGGCCCGTGAGCTTCGACGTCTTCCTCCAAGCGTTCCAAGGCGGTCACGACGCCGACGGCGATCCCAGCGCGGTCCTCAGGGTGCTCTCGCCCTACTTCGAGCAGCCGCCCGACGACAATGCGTTCGTTCGCCTCGTCACCACGGACGGCGATGCGGACGTCTACGGGATCGGCCGGCCGTCCGCGGCCATGATGTGGAACCACGTGGCGGGCACGCACGCGTGGAATCTGATGTACGAAGTCGCGCGGGAGGCTGGTCTCGTCATCATGCCCGTAGGGTGCCCGACGTGTGTCTGTCGCCCGGAGCAAGTGGAGGATCTCCCCGTGGAGTTGCGCGACCCGGTGCGCGTGGTGAAGTCGGGGGCCGACGTGCTGCGAGCGATTCGCGAAGCCTGAGCGACCCGGTGTCCGTTACGGCGGCGCGAGCCCGTGACCGCGGCGGTCGTTCATGCGCACGCGCACGCCGGCGACCGCGTGCCGGTCACGTTCACAGCGAGCTGCGCGGTTAGAATCGGTAGCGAGATGCGGGAGCCGCCTTATCGCGAACCGCCTATCGACCCTTCGGGGTCGGCCATGCTTCCAGCGATCGAGGTTCATCGCGATGCGAAGCTCGTCGTGATGCGTGTCGACCGCGCGGATCGCGGTGAGCGCGACGAATTGGGCTTCTACGACTACCTCTACCGCTTTGCCACGTACGAATTGATGATGGCCGACGCGCCGACGTACCACGCACGTCGCTACGCCGACGAATGGAACAAGGTCGCTATCTTCCTGCCGCCCGGGAAGGGCAGCTCGATACCCTACGACGACGATGCATTTGCGACCGCCCCAAGCTACTTCCTTGGCTTGGACGACGTAGCTTCCACGGAAGTCTTGCTGCACGGCGAGTATGTTCGAGTGGATCCGGCATCGCTGAAGGCCCGGTCGACGCCGTGACCCGCAAGCGCCGCGCTGCCGTCGGCACGTTCCTTCACCGCGTTGCCACGACAGCGGAGTTTGCCGCGCTCGGTCGCCTCGTCGGCGAAGAGCGCGCGACGCGAAAGCGCGCGGCCCCCGAGGTCACTGTTTCCGACGACGAGATCGAAGCTGCACTCACCGAGTGGCGATCGCACACGTGCACGTGATACCCACCGCGCGGCCGCGTGTCGCGGAAGTGTCGCGTCGCGACCACGAAAACAAGGGAAGTAGTGCGACGGGCGGGAGTTGAACCCGCATGCCTCTCGGCGCTGGAACCTAAAGGCGCACTCGCGCGTGCGAGCGCTGGCGAGGGCTTGTTTCCGTGCCCTTCCGCGGAGCGTTCGCCAGCATTCGGCGGCGCCGCAGACGCCTTGCAGACACCCTGGCTTCCGTTTCCTTCGGTCTCGGTCGAGGGCGGCGGCGGGGTCTTCGGGCCGACCTCGGCGAGCTCGGGAATGGTCTCGTGCATCGGCGCGAGCTTGGCGCGCTCGCCCTCCTCGAGCTCCGCGGCGCGTCGGCGGTACCGCGCGAGCATCGCCGACGTGGTGTGCCCGGTGCGCCGTTGGATCCATCCCTCCGTGCGCCCCTGGGCGAGCGCCGTCGTGATGAACACGGCGCGCAGGTCGTGCACGACGATGTTCCGCCGATCCTTCGATGACTCGAAGAGCTCCATGCGCTCGACGCCGACGCCGACCAGCGCGGCGCGCAGGAGGTCGGCCACGTGCTCGACGTTCATCCGCGCCTTGGGATCGTCGTCGGCCGGGAAGAGGAACCGCGACGACGGGGCGAGCTTACGCCAGCGCCGGAGGGCCTCGGCGACGTCGGGCGCGAGCGCCCAGTCGCGCGCGTCGTCGGTCTTGTTGCGGTCGAGGTAGATCCACCCGCGCTCGAGGTCGACCCACCCGGCGGCGCCGGCCGTGCGCTTGTCGGCGTACTCGAGCGACGCGGCCTCGTCCTTCCGCAATCCCTCGCGGGAGAGCAGCGCGAACAGCACGCGGAGCGCGAGGGGCACGACGGTCTCGCCGTCGGCGTCGAGGCCCGCAATCAACTGCGCCTCCTCGTCGGGGAAGAGGAACCCGCGCGCCCGCGGCGGGTCGAGCTTGGGGAGGAACCCGTCGGGGATCGGGTTGCTCGCGATGACGCGCGCCGGGAACGCGGCGAGCGCGAACACGCGCCGCATGATGAACGCGATCCTCCGACGCCGCGACGACGAGAGCTCACGCGGGACGGCTCGCATCACGTCGAGGGCGTGGTCGAGGGTGACGGCGCCGATCGGCAGCGGGCCGAGCTTCGGCAGCACGTAATCGCGCAACGTCGACGTGTAGTCCTTCATCGTGTCCGGTTCGATCTCGGAGACGTGGTCGGGGTAGAGCTTGTGGAGCTTGCCCGACGTGAGGCGCTCGGCGAACTGGCCGTAGGTGAGCCCGCCGAGCTCGGCCCTCTTCTGCGCCGGCGTCCGGCCCGCGGCGATCGCCTGCGCGTGCTTGCGCGCCTCGGGGAGCTTCTCGAGCGGCAGCGTCGTCGCCGCCGTGACCGCGCCCTTGATGTAGTCGTCCTGCCCGGCCTCGGTCAGCATCGCGACGAGCTCGGAGGCGAGCGCCGAGCGCTGGCGTGCGTCGTCCAGCGACGTCGCGAGAGGGCAGAGCACCCCTTTGCGCTTCCCCTTGCCCATGGCGATCTGCGCGTAGAACTTCCCCGTGCGCGGATCCTGATAGGCGGAGCCCTTGCCCCCTCGCGTCGTCGCCATGACCTACGCCGCTCCCTTCAACGCCCTGTTGACCTTGAACGCCCGCGCCACGTTCGCCACCGGCTCGCCCGCGATCTGCGACGACGCGACGACCACCGCGAGCAGGGTGTCGAGCGGGTCGAGGTCGAGGGGCACGTGGAGCACGTAGCTGCGATCGGCCCTCGAGAGCTCGGGCGTCGTAACCGCGTCGGTCTCGACCACGCGGAGGCCGAACGCCGAGCACAGCGCCTCGATCCGCTTGGCGATCGGCGCCGCCGACGATGCGCGGGCCTCGAGGACCGCGGCGAGCCAGCGAGCGGCATCGTTCTCGGCCTTGCGGGCGGCCTCGAAGCGCGGGAACGCGTCGGGGTTGCCGCGGAGCTCGCGGGCGGCGTCGGTCACCTCGGCGGTCGCGGCCCGGTAGGCGTCGAGCGCGGAGGCGAGCGTGCGGGTGATGGTGAGCGTCCCGCCGATCACGCGGCCCCCTGGTGCGCCGTGCGCGCATCGTCGATCCGCATCGCGATGTGCGCCGCCGCCCGGGCGGTCCTCATCGCGTCGACCACGCCGTCGACGATCTGCTCCTTGCTGACGGTGAGCGCCTCGTTGCCGGCGGCGAGCCAGAGCAGCTCGAGGCGATCGGCGAGGGTGTCGAGCGCCATCGCAGCGAAGCACTCCGGCCGCTCGGCTCGCGCGAACCCGAGGCACAGGAGCTCGGTCAGGGTCATCGAGAAGCCCTCGCCGCGGTGGCCCGGCTCGTCCTCGGCCCGGGCGAGCGCGGCCCGCTCGGTCGCCCGCTGCTCGTCGGTGAGCACCTCGACGCCGTTGCGGTTGATCTCGCGCGCCCGCGCCGGCTTGCGCTCCCGGTCGTGCGCGTCGGCCATGAGGCGCGCCCACCCGAGCACGTCGCCCTCGGCGAGCTCCACGGCCTCGATGCGCTGGACGGTCTCGGGCGACCAGCCACGCTCGCGGGCGAGGCCGAGCAGTCCCTCTCGCGCGGTCTCCGCACCGGCGCGCGTGCGCTGCAGCTCGCCGATCTCGGCCATGACCTTCTCGTGGTCGGCGAGGCCGAGCAACTCGTGTGCCTTGTCGCGGCCGCGTTGCTCGCGGGCGGGTCGCGTCGTCGTCTTCGCGGTGCGCTTGCTGGTCCGATTCGTCTTCGCTGTGGCAGTGTGTTTCATAGCCGTTGCCTCGGTTCGTTCGTGGTTGCGGTCAGAGCTCGCGGGCGTGGTCTAGACGCTCGCGGCCTCGCTTACTTCTTGGCGGACTTCTTCGACGCCTTGGGCGTGCCGATGCCGATGGCGTCGGCCTCCTTCTTGAGCAGCATGCGCAAGAGGTTCGCCGCGTTGAGCCCGTAGTGCCCGGCGAGCGCGTCGAGCCGGTGGGCCTCGTCGGCGCTGAGCCTCATGTTGAACTGTCGATCGCGTGCCATGTCGGCGGCATTCTGCATTCGCGTCTCCCTTCTGTATAGCGCCGGTTAGGCGGTACAGGAATGTATAGCGATGGTTGTGCGGCGAGCAACCCGCCCGGCGTCGATTGGCAGATCGCCCGGGGATTCTCGGGTTGTCCATCACCCCGGCGGGGTGATGTCGCTTCGCGAATGGCTGCCAGGGATTCCCGGGAGGTACGGGATCGGCGACGCTGTCGCTATGACACCAGCGGAGCTCGCTCGGGCGTACGCGGCGCAGGAGCGGAGGATGCTGGCCACACGCGCAGCCGACAGAAAGCGGCGCTTCGAAGCGTTCGTCGCGACAATCCGACCGGACATCCTTGAGGTGATGGACGAGAACGCGAAGCGCATGATGTTTGAGATGTACGAAGACAGCGATCGGGCCGCGGCGCTCATGGGCGGCGCCCACCTCGACACGCTGCTCGGCCGGTTGCTCGAGGCGTCGCTCGTCGACGAGAGGGAGACGTCTCAGATCATGAGCGGCGATCGCGAGCCGCTCGGCGCCTTCTCGGCACGCATCAAGATGTGTCGCGCGCTGGCGCTCATCTCGGGCCCGGTCGCCGAGGACCTCGATCGCCTCAAAACCGTGCGCAATCACTTCGCGCACGAAGAGGCAGCGTCGTTCGAGGACGACAAGATTCGGAGCGCTCTGAACGGGGATCCCAAGGCTAAGAAGCGCCCCGTCCGGTTGCCGCTGGGCTTTCAAGACGCCGCACTCCGCACGAAGTTCACCTACGCGGTCACCGGGCTCGCGGGATTTCTCACGATGCGCCTTCGCAGCGCCCAGCGTCCGATGATGCCCGCCCCTGACCAGAATCCGGACGGCTCGTGGGTCGCCGGCATCCTCGGACGCGAGGAATAGCGCACGTCCTACGCCTCCCCCGCCTCGACGGTCCACCACTCCCCGGATTCGCCGCGCCACCCCCAAAATCGCGGCGAGAGGGACACGAGCTCGAGGACCTGCCCGGCGACGACGGCAGGGTGGTGCAGAATGGACAGCGGGCCGGATAAGCTGCGGAATTGATCTGCCATGCCCGAATTCCGACCGATATTTAGCGAGGCCGACCTCCCGGAGGCAGCCGCAGCCACTCCGGCGCGGGAGAGCAACGTGCTCGACTTCAAGAACTACGCGGCGATCACGAACGACGATCAGCGTATCGAGATCGCGAAGGATGTTGCGGCATTCGCGAACGCCGACGGCGGGACGATCATCTATGGAGCGAACGAGACCGCCGGCGTGCTCACCGGCTACACGCCGATCCCCACGGCCGCCGAGGCTGAAGCATTGCGCCAAGCCATTCGGGACGTGGCGAAGCGGCGTTGCGCACCGCCGCTCACGCTCGACGTGCGCACTCTGCCAAAAAATGCCGGCTTTGTCGTCGTCGCGAACGTGTACTCCGCGCCGGGCCAGGCGACCGGAGTAACACTGGACTGGCAGATGCGAACGCCGCCGGGAAAGAAGGTCGAGACGCACTTCTTTCCGGTGCGGATCGGTGACTCGACGGAATTCATGAACCCGGAGCAGATCGCGATGTTGATGATCCCGCAATTGCGGCGCACGCTCTCGTTGCTTCGACAGATCGACCCAAAGGCCACCGTGCAGGTGCACCGACAGCACTTCGAGCCTGACCCCCATCCAGACCGGCCGGCCGGCACCGCGATGCGCTTGGTCGAGACGAACGAGTTTGCAAACTACGCTCGGTTCTTGGGCGTGGACCCGACCGATCGAGCGACTCCGCCGATCGTGATTCCGCTCGACGGGATTCGGCTCGTCTATCGACTCGACGAGCGCTGGCACGTGTGCATCGACTACCTCTCGAAGGTCAGTCCGATCACCTGAATCAATGGATCTTCCCGTCGACGAGGCGCTCGCGCTGCTCATCGAGCCGGCGAGCGCGTAGGGAGCTCGCGTGTCAATCACCCCTCCGGGGTGATGTTCATGGCTTCGGCCGCGGGTACCCTCGATGCCATGGAGAGCATGCGCGCGTTTGACCACGAGAACGAGAAGCGGTGGCTCGTCGTCGAGGTTCGTCCCGACGGGCTCACATGGCATCGCATCTACCGGCTCAACCCTGACCGCCCCGTCGGTGAGCCCGAGTCGCCCGATCGCTACCTGCACGTCGGATCCATCGCGTGGGGGCCGAGCTGGCAGAAGTGCGAGGGGCCGGACGGTTCGCCCGCGCCCGAGGCGCTCACACATTCGCTGCTCGTCACGCTCGACAGCGCGCGAGGGGCGAGGGTCATCGACTGAACCATGACCGTCCACTTCATTCCGCGGCTCACGTGTGGCGATCTCCCGCGACCTGGCGCGCCTGACGGCATCGAGGGGCAGGTGCTCGAATTCAAGGCCTGGCACCACAACATCGATCCGACCGCTGCGCCTCTCGAACTCGCGAAGGACGTGGCGGCCTTCGCGAACGCGTCGGGAGGAACGATCGTCTTCGGCGCGACCGAGAAGGACCACCGCCTCGAGAAGTACGAGGGGAAGGACGCCCACGCTGCGGCGGCGCTCTGCGACGCGCTCCACGCGGTCGTCAACGAACGCCTGCGGCCCCAGCCCATCGTCGCGCCGCGACCGATCGAGATCGATGGGACTCACGTGGTCGCGCTCAACGTCTATCCGACCGTCGGACAGGCTACCGGCGTCCGCGTGAAGCAAACGGAATGCGACGACGGCGACCATAGGAAGAACGTCGATGCGTACCTGTTTCCGATGCGTGTGGGTGAGGACTCGATCTGGTTGAACCCGGAGCAAGCCGCGATGCTGATGATCCCTTCCCTGCGACGAACGATCTCGATGCTGCGGCAAGTCCCCGAGAAGGCGAAGGTGCACGTCACATTCCTTCCGAGCAACGCGGTGCGCTTCTCCGGTGGCGTCCACACGCTCGAGAGCTTGGACGATCTGCGCAACGCGCTCGTCTTGGGCGGGATCGATATCTTGAGGACACAGGGCCGCGTCGTACCCCTCGATGCGGTTCTCGGCGTGCACTTCGATACCTACGCGGAGGGGGCCGACAAAGGCCGATGGTGCATCCGAATCGACTCTCGCCTGCTGGACTGAGCAGTGGGCGTTCCGCTCGCGTGTCATCGCGACACATCAACCCGCACGACCTCGCCCCGCTCGAGCGCGTCGACCACGTCCTCGAGCGCGCCCTCGACGGCCGCACGGAGCGCACGACGACGGGAGCGCCTCCACACGTCGGGCACGCCGATGCGGGTGACGCGGTGCCCGTCCTCGTCCTCGGCGACGGTGAGCACCAGCGCGCTCGTGGCCGCTCGCACGACCTCGGCGCGGAGCGCGGCGAACGCGGTGTAGACGAGCAAGTCGGAGATCTCCTCGCCGCGCTCGCGGGTGAAGTCGCGCGGGTCGGTCGCGAGATCGATCGCCCCGTACGTGCGCTGGCCGAGGAGCAGGCGCCCCGCGAGGTAGGCGAGGGTCCGCCGCTCGTCGTCGCCGAGGGCCGCGAGCGTGGCGTCGAGGTCGGGCGTGCTCATGCTGCGCGCCCTCTCTCGGCCCGCTCGGCCTCGTCCAGCATCCCGCCGACCCTCGCGAGCACGGCACGCGCGGCGGCGTAGAACCGCGGTCGGGAGGCCCCGGGGAGCAGCTCCGTGAGGAGCCGCGCGACGGTGCGCGACCAGCGCTCGACAGCCGCGGCGGTCATGCTGCGCGCGCCTCGGCGGCTTCGGTCATGAGCTCGAGGGCGAGCCGGAGATCGCCCCGGTCGTGCGCCTCGACGGCGCGGGCCTCGAGCTCGCGGGCGGCCCGGCGCGTCTGCGTGGGTTCGCCGCCGATATGAGGAGCATCAATACGGGCGGCGGCTCGACCCTAGATGCTGCCGCCGACGAGCTACGTGAACGTGGAGGGCGAGGGCTACTGCGGCGTCGTCGGTGGGGTGCGCGCCGATCATTCGTAGCCCCGTTCAGTAGCTGGCGACCGCGAGGAGTCGCGTCGCTTCAGCGATGATGGTGAGGACCTGCTCCTCGAGATCGAGGACGCTCGTCGGGGCGCCGATCAGGCGCTGACCGATGCGGCCACGACCCGCGAACGCGCCGCCGTCGTTGTAGGCCGCACGCGACGGCATGCCGCTCGCGGCGGCGGTGAGCGCCGCGGCATAGGGCTGCATCGCTGGGACCTTCGCGATCGCCGCAGGCAGTTGCATGGCCCGCTGCAGTCGCAACGCCGCGGCCGCGATCGATCCGCCGGTGCCGCCGGTGAGAGCGAGCCACGCGCCCGTCGAGTCCGGCCTCGTCGTCCCCAGCTGCTTGCACTCGGCCAGGAGGTGGCCGCCGTTGCTCGCCGCGTTCGCGGCGGTCGGCGTCGCGGGATTGATCTCGTCGTACGCCTCTTCGTACGTGGAGCCGAGCCGGACGCGGATCTTGTACCTTGTCGCGCCCGAGGTCGCGTCGTCGATCCTGACCTCGATCCGGTTGCCGGGCGTGCCGGCCTCCTTCGCGACCACGCGCAGCGCTGGCGTCGCCGTGGCGAGTAGATGCCTGTACGCGCTCGCGATCGGAGTCTCGTCCGCGCTCCACGAGATGGCGCTCGCCGGCGCGAGGACGATCGCCACGTCGCCGACGCGCGCGAGGTAGGCGCCCGATGCCGCCGCCTCGAGCGACTCGCCGTAGCGCGCCGCACGGTCAGCGTCGGTGTGCGCGGCCTCGTACGCAGTCCACCACGCGGTCAGCGCGGCCGAGAAGTCGGCGTCGAAGGTGGTCTTCGCTGCGTCGACGCCGGAGACAGCCGCCCACAGAGCATCGTATTGCGTCCCGGCCCTGGTGAGCCGCGTGCGGACGTCGGTGAGGAGCGTAAGATCGGTGCCGGTCGCGCCGCCGATCGCCGTCGTGAGGCTCGTGCTTGTTGCTGCCCAATTTACCGCGGCCATGGTCCTGCTTCTCCTGCGTTCGGTGTCGGATTCAGTGGCGATAGCGCGTCACATCAAACATGGTTTCCGTAGCGCTTCAGCGGCGAAACGCGGCGCTTACTGCGGTATATGGCGCGCACTTCGCAGATCATCTGTGATTGAACATGCGCTGTGTTGCGTCTGACTTCCGTGGCCGCCGCCGAGGGCGACCGCTCGCGACGTTGCGAACGCGCCCTCGGCTCGCCGGCGACGCCGTCACCTCACCCAGTATTGGCGCGCGGTTCTCTCCGCGTAGGCCGCGGGGTCAACGCCCGCGCGTGCGCACTCCTGCATCTGGTTCTTCGTGAGCGTCACGCGCCCGACCTGTGTCGTGAACGTCCGCAACTCGACGCTGTAGAGGGCATCGATCGCGGCCTCGAGCGCCTGGCAGGCTTCCGTGACGCCCGCGGCGACGACCGGATCGGTTCTCGCGGCGTCGAGCTCGGCGAGGGCTTTCTCGATCTTATTCGCTGCTTCCTGGACCGCTGCGAATTTCCCATCGCCGGTGTCGGCGCCGTCCTCGGCGAGCTGAGTGATCCTCCGCTTCGAGGCGGCGAGGCGGATGATGAACTGATCTTTGGTCGGCATGGTCGTGTGTCTCCTGTGCGCCGCGATGAGCGCGGGCGTGTTGTGCGTGGCGGGCATCGCGACGAGCGCGACGTTGACGATCTCGACGACTCGCCCGGCGTCGTCGGTCGCGAAGGCGGGGCTGATGTAGCGCTGCGTGCGATCGCTCAGACGACGCGCACCGTCAGGGGTCCAACGGACGTCGACGGCCCACAGCTCGCCATTGCGCAGGGCGAGCCGGAACCAGCCGCGCGCGTCGGGGTCGTGGTTGACACCGGAGTCGAGCGACCGGTGCTCGAGGTCGATCATGAGGTCGACACCCCACCTGTTCGCCGCAGCCATCACGAGAGCGGCGGCGCGCGCGTCGAAGAGGAACACGCCCTTAGCGGTGTCGTTCGGGCCCGCCTTGAACAGACGGAACTCCGTGGGCGGGCCGTTGCCGCTGAACGCGACGGCGGCGCCGAGGCGGACGATCTGACCCTTGTTCGTGTTGGTGTTCATGGTCATCACCGCCCGAAAGCGAACTTCCCGCCGCGGAACGGCGCATCTCCAACAGCGGCGATGCGCCTGGTTTCGGCCGAGCGCGCAGCCTTGAGAGCCGACACGCGCGCGCGATACGTCCCATCGAAAGCCAAGACCGCGCCGATGCGATCGGCGAAGGGCCATTCTTTTTCGAAGAAGGGAGTGTGCTGCTCGGAGAGCAGCGAACAGAGGTGCTCGAGCCGCTTGTGCGGCTGCTCCGGCGCGCGCGGCAGCTGGACGAACGCGTGCACCGGCGCTCGGTCTTCGGCGACCGCGACGAGCGCCAACACGTGAGCCCGGACCGTCTCCGGCGGCAGAGCGATCTCGACGCCGAGGTGCGCTGCGACGCGAGTCGCTTCGGCACGCAGCGCGGCATCGCTGGCGATGTCGCTTTGCAGCTCCGCCTCGGCGGCTGACATCTGCCTCTCGACCGCGAGGAAGCTCGCCACGTGCTTCGCGGCCATCTGCTCTCGCGAGCGCGCGATCGCGGGGAGGAGCTCGCCGAGCCTTGCCTCGTTCGCGGCGCGGATCTGCGCGAGCCGCACAGCCTCGATCTCGTGCTCGAGGGTCGCGCGCTTCTCGTCGACGATAGCCTGCAGGCGCGCCGTCTCGGCGTCGGCTTCCTTCACCTTCGCGAGCAACCAGTCGGCGGCCGCGCGGCGCTCGTTCCAGTGCTTCACCGCGGCGTCCGTCGGCGCCGTGGCTGCGAGTGCTGCCGGCTTCGCACCGGCGACGATGGCCCCGGCTTCGCTGTGCTGCCTGTGGAGATCGCTTGCGACAGTCGCGTGCGCCTCGAGGGCCGCGGTTGCTTCCGCGAGCTGCGTCTCGGCCTGCTTCACCTTGTGCGTGGTCGTCTTCGTCTTCGTCATGGTCAGTTCTCCTTTTTCAATGCGATCGCTGAAGCGCAATCGCTCAACAGGTCACGAATTCGCTCCTCGAGTGCGACGACGCGCCCGGCGAGCTCGTGTGCACGCGCCGCGGCGATCGCGTGTGCAGCGATCGATTCGGGCGAGCCGCTCTCGGTCGCCAGTCTCTCCGCCTCGGAGGCGGCCGAGGACGCGACCGAGAACTCGAGGCGCAGCTCGTCGAGCGGGGTTGCCGTCCGGTCGAGCCAGATCACCGTCCACCTCGCTTCCCGATCCACGTGCCGTGCATCGGCGCGTTGCGGCGCTGTGTTGCCCCCGGGCCGAGCTCGGCGACGACGGCTTCGCGCGCTCTGCAGAGCGCCTCGATCGCCGCGTCGATGGCGGTCGCCGGAAGGTCGATCGCGATGGCCGGTCGGCCGGCCCGGACGGTTCGCTTCTCGCGGATCTGAAGCACAAGGCCCCGCCGGGCGTCGTCTTCGAAACGCACCACCGCGGTCTCGACCAGCCGCGTGCCGCTCGAGACGATCTGGTACGCGGACCCCTGCAATTCGGTATGGGCTCGGCTCGTGCGTCGTGCGGGAAACGCCTGGTTTTCCAGGTCGTTTGCGGGGGCATTCTGCTCCGTTTCCGACAGTGATTCGGTCGGCGGCATCTCAATCGCTCCCTTCGCGAGCTTCGGATCGCGGCGTCCAATCGACGGGCCTTGCACGCAGCACCTCGACGGCGCGCTCGAGAAGCGAGATCGCTCGCGCCCGATCGCGACGTTGAGCACGGCGCAGCCCCCGCTCGTCGCCCACGTAGGGCGTGTCAGTGACGAGCGACGCGAGGGACGCGATCGCCTCCGGCGTGTGCAGCAGCCACAGCGGCGCGCCGTTCCCCATCTCAACCAGCGCGTCGACGACGTCGCCGTTGACCGATGGGTAGGCGAGCCAGGCGGCGAACTCGGGGTGCTCGTGCTTGTAGATCTCGAGATCGTTGGCGCGGAGCTCCGCCGCGGTCTCGAGGTCCTCGCGGGCAGCTTCCAATTCGTCGAGGCGCTGCCTCCACGCGTCGTCGAAGGCGACGGCGAGCATCCCAACGGGTGCCCGAAGCTGGCGTGTGGGGGTGGGGAAGCGCGGAGCGAGCGGCGCGGCGTCCGCGTCCCGAACCATCTTGCGCACCGTCGACTCGTCGAAGGGCTTCCCGCGCGGTCGGTTGGCGGTCCGCGACACCCGTTCGGTGACCTCGGGCCACGTCGCGCCCGCATCACGCAAACGCTTCGCCTCGGCGATGACGCGCTCTTTCAGCGGTTCACGCATGGAACGCCTCCAAAGTGGGATCCGGAACGCGGATTCCGGGATCAAAAACTTCGCAACCAGCGTGCAGAGCGCCCTCGATTGCCGCAGAAGCGAAGTGTGTATACCGGCTACACACACTTGTGCCTGACCGATCCGTCAAAGACCGGATGCGCTTCGCCGTCCTTGCCCGCCCGCCTCTCGGCTCGGCGGCCCGCCGACTACATGCATTGAAGGCATCGACCATCCGCCATTGAGCGGCGACCAGTGCCGCAGGAGCGCGACGCCCCTGCGCGCCCCTCAGCGCCCCGTGGATGCGTCGGTGCCCGTCGACCTGTCTCGGCTCCACGCGCGTCGAGCGGGGCGACGGTGCGGCGGATGCGAGGGCGAGCGACCGCGCCGACGGGCTCGAGCTCAGACGCGGCGGCGGGGCCGCGTCGAGCCGTCGGGCCGCAGTGCCAGGGCCTCGAGCCCCTTCTCGTTCCCGCGAACCGCGTTCGCGCAGCAACGCATGCACAGCGAGTGGAGCGGCGGGCGCACCACGTTGCGGCACTCCGTGCACTGCTTCCCGGGCTTGGTGTCCTGCTCCTGCTCCATGGGTCTCCTGTTCGGTCGTGCGGAGCGGGCGGCCGTCGCCCGCGTGGTCGTCGTGGTCCCGGGGAGGCGTCAGCGGGGCGCGCCGAGCGTGGTTCCCGAGGTGGTTCCCGAGTGGTTCCCGGGGGGGTGTGGTTCCCGAGTGGTTCCCGGTGGTTCCCGAGTGGTTCCCGCCGTGGTTCCCGTGGTTCCCGTCACCCGTGGTTCCCGTTCCCCCCTCTCTATGAGGGGGAACCGGAACCACAGGGCGGGAGGTCGAGGGCAGCGTCGGGGTCATCGCGTGCCCTCGAGGGCGACGAGGGCCGGCGCCTTCTCGTTGCCCAGGTTGCGGATGCGCCCCTGTTCGATCGCGCGGGCGACGAGGACGCCCACCGACGCCTTGCGGATCCTGAGCGCCTCTTGGACGACGGCGCCGGAGCACCTCGGGTTGTCGCGCACGACGTCGACCACGCGGTCCACCTCGAGGTCGAGGCGCTCCGTGGGGGTCAGCTCGCGCGGCTCGGTCTTGCCGGCGACGGCGAACGTGACTCCCCCGTCGGGCGCGTCGAGCATCGAGACGGCGAAGGGCTCGGCCTCGCGCCCGTTGCGCGCCTTCGTCTGGACGACCTCGACCGGCTCGCGCGGTGCGGACCGCTGACACGAGAGCACGACGTCGACGGCGCCGAAGATCGCCGACGAGCCGCGGACTCGCTCGCGCGGGTCGACGTCGCCGTTCGCGCCCTTCTTCTTCTCGTGCGCGACGACGACCATCGCGCACTTGGTCCCGGCGATCGACTCGGAGCAGGCGCCGAGCCCTTCCGCCATCTGTGCGCTGTTCTCGTCGGCGCCGGCCGCGAACGCGACGAGCGTATCGAGCACGATGAGGTCGCGCTGGTGCGCGAGCTCGCGAAGCCGCGCCATGAACTCGCGGGAGAAGATGTTGCCGCCGACGGGGAACGAGCAGACGTCGAGCAGCGGGTCGTCCATGATGCCGAGCGGCCGCCGGATCGCGTGCAGGCGCCGACGCAGCTCGTGCAGGCCGGCCTCGCGATCGAAGTAGGAGACGGGCCCGCGCTCGGCCGCGAACGGCTCATGACCAAGCCACGGGAGCCCGGCGCCCTTCGCGAAGCCCATGTGGAGCGCGAGCCACGACTTGAGCGAGCTCGAGTAGCCCGAGAGCAAGGTGAGCGACGACGCCGGGATGATGCCCGCGACCGCGTACGCCAGCGGCTCGAGCGGCCCCCACAGCCCCTGCTCCGGCCCGACGAGCGCGAACGGCGGCACCGCGCTCAACAACGCGAAGTTGGGACGGATGATCTTCGCCGAGGTCGGCGCGGCGCTGCCGTTGTCGGCGAACAGGGCGGCGACGTGCGCCGCGTCCATGGGTTCGCCCTCCGCGTCGCCACCTCGCTCGGCCTGCGCGAGCGCGTCGTCGTAGGGCGTGCTCAAGACGCCCTCGCGAGGGTGACGCCGGCGATCGCGGCCGCCGTCTCGAGGACGCGGCGGAACTCGCGCCGAGGGTCGAGCCCGTGCACCGCGGCGACGAGGCCGAGGACGTCGGCGGTCGCGCCGCAGCCGTGGCACCGGCACGCGATCGTCCCGTCGTCGGCGACGCGCACGGAGCACGAGGGCGTGCGCTCGTCGTGCCAGGGGCACAGCACGGTCACGCCTCGCGGCTGTCGACGCGCCCCCTTCTCGAGCCCGAGGGCATGGACGACGCGCGCGGGATCGTCGAGGCGGCGCCGGAGCTCGCGCACCACGTCGCGATCGGCAACGCGGTCGCGCGTGTAGCCGCGACGCCGATCGCGCTCGCGGGCCTCGAGCTCGCGCCTCGCGTCCTCCTGCATGTCGATCGTCAGCACGAGGCCGATCGCGATCCGCGTCGCCTCGGCGAGCGACGTGGCGATCTCCTCGGCGAGAACGTCGACGCCGCGATACCGATCACGCGCGCGGATGAGCCCGCCGACGAGGTAGCGGACCGGGAGCGTGGCGTGCGCCATGACCATGCCGTCGGCGCCCGGGGGCACCACGTACCAGCTCATGAGGCACCTTCGAGCGCGTCGAGGGCCCGCTCCTCAACGTCGAGCAGGGCACGGAGCTCGGCGATCCGGTCGCGGGCGATCCGAGCGTGGAGCGCGCGGACGCGCGGCGACGTGGCGTGCTCGGCCCTCTCGCGCGGGTGTCGGATCTGCGCGATGGTCGGCGCCCTCGTGTCGCGGTCCATCTACTTGCCCTCCGCGCTGAGGCGCGCGACGCGGGCGATCTCGGCCTCGATGGACTCGAGCGATCGGCGACGCACCTCGAGCTCCGCGGTGAGGCGGTCGAGGAGCGTGCGCCCGACCGCGGTGTAGATGGTGCGGATCTCGCCCGTGGAGTGCGACGAGGCCGACAGCGCGTGATCGATCTGCGCGAGCTCGCCCTCGACGTGCTCGCCGCACGAGCGGCAACGGATCTTCTGCGCGCTCATCGGCTGCGCTCCCCGCCCTCGTGCACGATCACGGGCTCGGCGCCGTCGACGTAGCGCACGGCCACGACTCGCGGCTCGCGCGCGTCCTCGATCTCTCGCTGCCGGCGTCGAACGCGCGCTCGGCGTCGCGCCGAGTCGATCGTGGGACACGCGTCCGGCGCGTACGCGGCGAGCCCGCGCGGGGAAGTCGAGCGGCTCATCGTCGGCCCACCGACGCGAACGCGGCCGCGACCTCGGGATCGATCTCGTCGTCGCCGCCATCGTTCGCGGCACCAGCGGCGATCGCGTTCCTGTCGGCGAGCGCATCGAGGTCGGCGCGGTGGCCGTAGAGGTCGCGGCCGATCTTCGTGAGGCGGATGCCTTCGCGTTCGCCGAGGCGTCGCGCATGCTCCGGTGAGCGGGCCCACGCCGGCCAGCGGATCCAATCCCACGCCGGTGAGGACTGCTCGGGAGCGAGCGCTTCGGTGAGCTGCTCGAGGGCGGCGCGCACGAGCTCGGCGCGCGGCGGTCGGTGCTTGCGACCTTCGGAGGCCGCGGTCATCTTGGGGGTACGCATCGGATGGAGCTCCGGTGCAGAGCACCCGCGTTAGGCCTGCCAGCCGCGCGGGTGCGCCGCTTTCAGCGGATCGGCCTGGCGGTCGGCAAGAGAGCGTCGAGGCCGCGGTCGAGCGCGAACGCTGCCGCCTCTGACTCGGGGACCGGTCGTCCGCGCTCGACGGTCAGATCGACGGCGAGTTGTCGCACGCGATCGAGCGAGGTCGTGGGAAGTCGCATCGGCCGCGTCTGCGGCGGCGTCTCGGTACGTCGTGACATGACGACTGGTGTACGTCGTCACCCGCGCACTCGCTGAGTGCGCTAACCAATCTCCGAACGGTTAGCCGACTCGGGTCCGCTTCTTATCCTTGTTCAAATTCGCGAACACGTTCTTCGCCTTCGCGGCCGCCTCCGCCGTTGACCGGCCCGCGGCTCGGAGCACGGCCCGGAGCACGGCGCGCACGACATCCTCAGCAATCCGCTCGCGCGAGCGCGTCTCCTCGTCATTGCGAGCGTGCTTGCGCGCGCCGGCAACCTCGTCGCGACACGCGCGCCGAAACGCCGGATCGCGCGGATTGGCGATCGTGGTGCCGTCGATGGCGAATCCGGTCGTAGAGATCCACGTCGCAACGGATCGGGCGATTGACTCGTTCGCCTCGTCGGACCAGTTGTCGCGCAGCCAGTCGTCGGCCAACACGCGGATCGCGTAGCTGCGCAGCGCGCGGAGATCGTCGTCGCGGTCACGAACAAGGTCGCCGCCGCGCCCTGAGATCAGGTTGAGGCTCGGCCCCGTCGCCGGCGCGCGCGGCGACATGCGGAGCCGATGTTCACCTGCGTGCGCTTCGAGCAGCGTCTTTGACTTCGTCGCGATCTCCTTCAGCCAGCGTCGGTCGTCGTCCGCGTACGCGAACCAAGTAGCCAAAAGGATCCGCGCAACGGGGATCTCGTCCTCGCTGAGTCGACCGAGTCGCCAGAGCGACAGCACGTGGCTGGTCGCGGCCACGAGGCGCGATGGGTCGGCGAGGACCGCGGAAGAGATGACTCTGCAGGCCCGCTCATACTCGTCGTCGCTGGGGCCGGCTGGACGTGGAGGAGGTGGGAGCGCTGCCGCCTCGGCCTCCGCATCGGCAAAGAGTTGCTCCACCGTGAGCTCCGCATTCGCCAAGAGCTGCGCGGCGATCTGCTCCACCGTCGTCGCCGCAGGCTCGCGCGACGTCGCCTTGCTCTTCGTCCTCTTCGGCGTACCGTTCGTCTTCGGGGCCACGTTGCAACCGTGTCCTTCCGCGCCTCGTCGGGTACCAGCCGGCGAGGCGCTCCTACGTGTGGAGCCTAGCGCCGACGCTCCCGCTCGCGCGCGAGGTCGAGGACCTCGGCGGCCGGGGTGATCGCCTCGAGCGCTTCGAGCACCTTCCGCGCGGCGTCGATGCGCCCGGCGAGGACCAGCTCCGCGGCCTTCCGTCGGAGGATCGACACCGCATCGTCGGGCGAGCCGGCCGGGCGAAGTGTCTGCGAAGTGTCTGCGGACCGTTCTACGATCGCAGAATCCGCCACCTCGGCGGAGTGCACTTCACCCTTGTTTTTCTCGTGCAGAGTGCGACGGGCGGGAGTTGAACCCGCATGCCTTTCGGCGCTGGAACCTAAACCCAGTGCGTATGCCAGTTCCGCCACCGTCGCGTTCGACAAAAGTACACGAAGGTCCGGGCCTGTGAGCGCGGACCTCCGGGAATGAGCGGTGGGCTCAGCTCTGGGGCGGCGTGCCCTCGGCGGGCTCGGTGCCGTGCTTGCGGTCGAGCGCGTCCTGCAGACCGATCCGGAGACGGCCCGAGCGCTTCATCTTCTTGCCCTTGAGGGGGGTCGCAAGCCATTCGTGCCGCTTACGCATCGACCAGATCGCCCGATTCGCCATCGCTGTCAGAACTCCCGGAATTGAAGGGGGGGGCGAACTCTAGCGGAAATCGGGCGAACGGCAAGGCCCGCGTTGCCGCGCGGCCTCGGTGCATCCTAAGTTTCGAGCCCCCGAGAACTCCCCGCGATGCCCAACAACCTCAAAATCACCGGTCGCGTCCTCCACCTCGCCGAAGATCCCGAGCTCGTGAAGAAGCAGTTCGCGGGCGAGAGTTTGAAGCTCGACCCCGCGCGCAAGCTCGTCGACAGCATCTCCACCGACGAGATCACGCCCGGCTGGGTTTGTTACTACTACGACGAGACGCTCGCGAAGTACGCGCTCATCGGTCTCCGCGGCGGCGTGGTCCCGCAGGGCGGCATCAAGGAGGGCGGGTTCGAGGTCGTCGTGAGCGGTCGCTCCAAGGGCTGCGGCTCCTCGCGCGAGCAGGCGCCCTACGCGGAGCAGGTCGCCGGCATCAAGCTCGTGGTCGCGCAGTCGATCGAGAAGATCTACGGCCAGAACTGCCAGAACATCGGCCTCCTCACCACCACCGATTTCTCCATCCTCGAGCGCATCGAGCGCGGCGAGGAGATCCCGATCAGCGAGTTCACCAAGGGGCTCGACGCGATCAGCGCCGCCATCGTCGAGGCGGGCGGCCTGTTTGCGTACAACAAGGAGCGCATGGCCGGCCGCACCGCGCCGCCGGTCGTCGATACGCCGAAGCGCCCGATGACGATCGTCGAGAAGATCATCGCGCAGCATGCGGTGGTCGACGCCAAGGCCAACAAGCTCGGCGTCCCCGCGGTGAAGCCTGGCGACGCGCTCTTCGTCCGCACCGACGTCCGCTTCTCCCACGAGTACGTCACCCCGATGGCCGCGGCGCTCTTCCGCCAGGGCTTCGCGGGCGAGAAGGTGCAGCACCCCGAGAGCGTGTTCGCCTTCCGCGACCACCTCACCTTCCTCGACCTGATCATGCCGCGCGCCCACAAGGACATGGGCCTCGACAAGCAGGCGAGCAAGCTCGCCGACGTGCAGCAGCAGTTCGCCGACGAGATGGGCCTCAAGCTCTACGGCGAGGTCCACCGCGACGGGCAGCTCGTCGGCTCGGAGGCCATCTGCCACAACATGGTGATCGAAGAGCTCGGCATGCCGGGCGACATCATCACCGGCACCGACAGCCACACCTGCATGGGCGGCGCGCTCGGCGCGTTCGCGTTCGGCGTCGGCAGCACCGACATGGCCAACGCGTGGTTCACCCGCGACGTGCGCGTGAAGGTCCCCGAGACGGTCCTCTTCCGCCTCACCGGCAAGATGAAGCCGGGCGTGTGCGCCAAGGACGTCATGCTGCACATCCTCTCGCAGCCCTTCTTCCGCGGCGGCGACGGCATCGGCAAGGTGCTCGAGTTCCAGGGCCCCGGCGTCCTCGCGATGGAGCTCGACGAGCGCGCCACCCTCACCAACATGGCGGTCGAGGCGGGCGGCTTCACCGGCGTGATCGAGGCCGACGACGTCGTCGTCGACTACATCCACGCCATGCGCGGCACGAGCAAGGACGAGATCCGCAAGCGAATCGTCAAGAGCGACCCCGACGCGAAGTTCTTTGCCACCTTCGCCATCGACCTCGACGCCGTCGAGCCGATGGTCGCGACGCCCGGCGATCCGCGCAACGGCGTCCCCCTGCAGAAGCTTCTCCACAGCGAGAGCGTGAAGCTCGACATCGCGTACGGCGGCTCGTGCACCGGCGGCAAGAAGGCCGACATGGACATGTACGCCTCGGTGTTGAAGCGCGCCGTCGACAAGGGCCAGCGCGTCGCCGACGGCGTGCAGCTCTACATCCAGTTCGGGAGTCAGCGCATCCGCAAATACGCCGAGGAGCAGGGCTACCTCGAGATCTTCGAGAAGGCCGGCGCCCACCTCGTCGACCCGTCGTGCGGCGCGTGCATCAAGGCCGGACCGGGCGTGTCGGACAAGCCGGACCAGGTCACCATCAGCGCGATCAACCGCAACTTCCCGGGGCGCAGCGGTCCCGGAAAGGTCTATCTCGCCTCACCGCTCGTCGTCGCGGCGAGCGCCATCGCCGGCCGCCTCGCAGCACCGGAGTGAGAACTCGGCAACTGCCCCGCCCCGGGGTGTTACGTTCGCCGAGCGCGTTCGATGAGTGAGGCAGCAGCCAAGGACCCGCTGGTCGGCACGATCATCGCCGACCGCTACCGCGTCGACGAGAAGGTCGGCGACGGAGGCATGGGTGCGGTCTATCGCGTCGAGCACACGCACATGCGCAAGCGCCTCGCGCTGAAGGTGCTCCACCACGACCTCTGCGCGTATCCCGAGATCGTCCAGCGCTTCGAGCGCGAGGCGATGGCCGCCTCGCACATCGAGCACCCCAACGTCGCGGCGGCGACCGACTTCGGCAAGCTCCCCGACGGCTCGTTCTACCTCGTCCTCGAGTACGTCGAGGGCCTCGATCTCCGGGCGCTCCTCCAGCGCGACAAGTTCCTCAACCCGGCGCGCGCGGTGCACATCGCGCTGCAGATCCTCGGCGCGCTCGGCCGCGCGCACGAGCTCGGGATCGTGCACCGCGACCTCAAGCCGGAGAACATCCTCCTCGTCGAGAAGGACGGCGATCCCGAGTTCGTGAAGGTGCTCGACTTCGGCATCGCGCGCGTCCCGATCGGCTCGCTCGGCGGCCCCTCGAAGAGTGGCGGCGCCGACATGAAGCCGCTCACCCGCGCCGGCACCGTCTACGGCACGCCCGAGTACATGGCGCCCGAGCAGGCGCTCGGCCACCAGGTCGACGGTCGCGCCGACATCTACGCGCTCGGCGTCCTGCTCTTCGAGATGCTGTCCGGCGCGCGCCCCTACGACGATCCGGACAAGATCGCGCTCCTCGGCGCGCACGTGAGCAAGGCGATCCCGCGCCTCTCCACGCGCGTCCCGAAGGAGCAGTTCATCCCCGCGGGGCTCGAAGAGGTCGTCACCCGCGCGCTCGCCAAGCAGCCCGAGGACCGCTACCAGGACGCGCGCGAGCTCTCCGAGACGCTGCTCACCCTCGGCTTCGACGCGCCGATGCCGATCACGCGGCACCCGTCCACCCGTGGTCCCGATTCGGCTCGGCGCCTCGCCGTCGAGACCGCGTCGCCGCCCCCCGCGCGAGCCACCACGCAAGACGCGCCCGGGATCGAGGAGCCCACGCCCGCCGCCCCGCGGCCCGCGTCGTCGAAGCTGCCCTGGGCGATCGCGGTGCTCGCGGTCGTCGGCGCCGCCGTCGCGATCTTCTTTCTCCGTCGCCCGCCGCCGCCGTCCACCACGCCCCCGCCCGCGAACCCCACCACCGCCACGAGCGCGGCGCCCTCCGCGGTCGCATCGGTCGAGCCCAAGGAGCTCGCCCTTCGCGCGCTCGGCCGCATCGCCTCGGGCGAGACCGACGCCGGGGTCAAGGAGCTCGAAGCGCTCGCCGCCGCGCACCCGAGCGATCCCGCGGTGCTCCGCGCGGTCGCGCAGGCGTACTCCAAGGCCAAGCGCCCCGCCGACGCGGTCGCCGCCACCAAGAAGCTCGTCGCCGCCGCGCCCGAGAGCGCCAGCGATCCGCTGCTGGTCCCGATCTTCGAAGAAGCGCTCGCCGAGCCGAAGGCGGCCGACGAAGCCGTCGCGGTCCTCTCGACGAGCATGGGCGTCACGGGCGCGAAGCTCCTCTACGACATCGCCCTCAACGAGAAGGCGCCGGCCGCGGCCCGCGGTCGCGCGACGCGCGCGCTCCGCGCCGGCAAGAACATCCCGGTGGGCGTGCGCGCCGCCTTCGAGCTCAGGAGCGCGCAGACGTGCCCCGCCAAGAAGGCCGTGCTCGACAAGCACAAGAAGGACTTCGACGAGCTCGCCCTGCCCGCGCTCCACGCGATCGCCAAGCCCACCTGCGGGCCCACCGGCAAACAGCCGTGCTGGTCGTGCATCGTGCAGAAGGAGCTCGACGCCGTCATCAGGGACGTCGAGTCGCGCACCAAGAAATAACGCGCTAAAGGGGGAGCCATGTCGGGTCACCCCGCGGTTCCGTTCCTCGACGCCGTCCGCAGTCACATCCTCGTGTTCGACGGCGCGATGGGCTCGCTGCTCTACGAGCGCGGCATCTTCGTCACCCAGAACTTCGAGCAGCTCAACGTCACGCGGCCCGACGTCGTGCGCAAGATCCACAGCGACTACCTCGAGGCCGGCGCCCAGGTCCTCCAGACCAACACCTTCGGCGGCAACCGCGTCATCCTCGAGAAGCACGGCCTCGTCGGCGAGGTCCGCGCGTTCAACCTCGCGGGCGCCAAGCTCGCGCGCGAGGTCGCCGGCGAGTCCGCGTACGTCGCCGGCTCGATCGGACCGACCGGCCTCGTCCCCGGCGTCTCCCGCGAGTGGAACGAAGAAGAGATCGCGAAGGTCTACTACGAGCAGGCCAGCGCGCTCGCCGAGGGCGGCGTCGACCTCTTCGCGATCGAGACGTTTCGCCACCTCGACGAGCTCGAGATCGCCATCAAGGCCGCGCGCCGCGTGAGCAAGGACATCCCGATCCTCGCGATGGTCACCTTCGACGAGCCCGGCACCGTGGCCGACGGCTCCGGCCCCGAGAAGGTCGCCGAGCGTGTGCAGGCGATGGGCGTCGACGCGATCGGCATCAACCACGGCGATGGCCCGCAGATGGCGCTCGCGATGGCCGAGCGCTTCAACACCGAGCTCCCCTTGTGCGTGCAGCCCAACGCCGGGCTCCCGCGCACCGTCGACGGCCGCCAGCTCTACATGGCCACGCCCGAATACTTCGACGTCTTCGCGCGCCGCATCATCCAGGCCGGCGCGCGCATGGTCGGCGGGTGTTGCGGCACCACGCCCGAGCACGTGCGGTGGATGGCCAAGAGCGCGCGCATGCTCGGCGGCGGCCACAGCCCGGTGGTCACGGTGCGCCCGCGCCACCCCTCCGACGCGCCCGTAGGCGTCGCGCCGATGCCCCTCGCCGAGCGCAGCCCCTTCGCCAAGAAGCTCGCCGAGGGGAAGTTCGTCGTCTCGGTCGAGGTCAACCCGGCGCCCGGCCTCAACCCGAAGCCCGCGCTCGAGGCGTCGAAGATGCTCCTCGAGCACGGCGTCGACATCGTCAACGTGGCCGACGGCCCGCGCGCGATGGCGCGCATGTCCAACCTCGCCTTCTGCGCGCTGCTCCTCCGCGACTACGGCATCGAGCCGATGCTCCACGTCTGCGGCCGCGACCGAAACCTCCTCGCGCAGATGGCCCACCTCATCGGCGCCCACGCCATCGGCCTGCACAACCTCGTCGTCATCACCGGCGATCCGCCCAAGGTCGGCGACTACCCGGAAGCGACGGCGGTCTACGACCTCGACGCGATCGGCCTCCTCCAGATGGCCTCCAACATGAACCGCGGCATCGATCCGGCCGGCAAGCCCCTCGCCGGCGGCAAGACGCAGTTCGTCTGCGCCACCGGCTTCGAGCCCGGCGCGCCCGACTTCGAGAAAGAGGTCCACCGCCTCGAGCTCAAGCGCCACGCCGGCGCCGACTTCGTGATGACCCAGCCGGTGTTCCAGCAGGAGCTCCTCGAGAAGATGCTCGAGCGCACCAAGCACCTCAACATGCCGGTGCTCGTCGGCGTGCTCCCGCTCGTGAGCTACAAGAACGCCGAGTTCCTCCACAACGAGGTGCCCGGCATGCAAATCCCGGAGCCGATCCGCGAGCGCATGCGCAAGGCCACGCCCGGCGCCGAGGCCCGCAAAGAGGGCGTGCAGATCGCGCGCGAGATGCTCTTCGCGGTGCGCGACAAGGTGCAGGGCGCGTATCTCATGCCGCCGCTCGGCAAGTACGATCTCGCGCTCGAGGTGTTGGACGGGTTGAAGCGGTAGATCTCTGCGGCGTTTAGGCGCTCGCTGACGCGCGCGCCTAGTTGCAGATTGCGGAGACGGCGGGCGAGGACCAGTGCCAGCTCGGGTGGGTGATGCGCGGGTAGTACATGACGAACGCGTAACACATCTCGTCGGACGTCTTCTCGCCGAAGGTCACGAACGAATCGGTGGTGTTGTTCCACGCGCAGCGCGTCTTCACGATGTCGCCGGGGCGGAGGGTGAAGTCGAGCGGCGTCCACGTCTGCGCGTGGAAGTTCCAGCGGGCGCGGCTGCCGAGATCGGCGAGCCGGGAGCCGTCGAGCGCGTGGGCGGTGTTGTCGATCGACGCGCCGAGCGTGTGCATGTGGGGGAACGCGGCGATGAGGTGCGTCGTCTCGCCCCACGCCGGCACCTGCACGCTGCACGAGACCGCGTGCGACGCGCGCGGCGGGATGGTGAACGCGTGGGTGCCGAACGCCATCACGTCGGCGTCGTTGGGGCGGAGCGTCCCGGTGGTGCAGAGATCGAAGCCGCTCGTGTCGGTGAGGCCCGCTTTGCCAGTGGGGTTCGAGTAGTGGACCTGGACCACGTAGTGGCTGTTCGCGTCGAACGCGAAGCCGGCCTCCTTCGGCAGCTCGAAGCTGTTGCCGCCCGGCGCCCAGCCGAACACGCTCCGCCACGCGCTCGAGCCCGCGATCGGACAGGGCGCCGGCGTGGACGGCACGCTGGTGTCGGACACGAGCAGCGTGAGGTGGTGCACCGCGGCCGCCGCGTCGATGCGCGGCGCGATCCCCGTGATGTGCCGCTTTTCGCCGGCCGGCGGGTCAAACCCATAACACACATATACATCGCCGCTGGCGCTCGACACCGGGTGGGGAGCGGCGGGCCGCACCGCGACGTCGGTCTTGCACGAAAGCGTCGTCGGGGGCGGGGCGTCGGTCGCGCATCCCTCCGCGGCCGGCGCGCCGCGATCGATCCACGCCTCGAGGATGGCGCGCTCGCTCGCAGGCAGGGGCCCGCTCGGGGGCATCGTGCCGTCGGCGATGCGCTGCTTGACCGGACGCGCGCGCACGTCGGCCGGGGTGACGAGCGACATCGGCGCGCCGAACCTCGGCGACGCGCCGTGACAGGTGCGACAGCGCGTCTCGAGCACCTGCTCGGCGTCGCACGCCTCGCCCGGGGACGACGACCGCTCGCCGATGGTGCGCTCCCCGCACGAGGCCAGCAGCAGCATGAGCGCCGCGGCGCGCATCAGAAGCCCTTGGCGACGAGCTTCGCCTCGTAGCCGTTGCCGGCGGCGTCCTTCACGTACCAGCGGACGGGGCCGACGCCGCGGCAGAACACCGTGAACGACGAGGCCGAGACCTCGGCACGGAAGCAGTCCTCGAACGTGCCGGCAGCGGTGGTGACCTTGCCCTCGTCGCGCCAGGTGACCGTGGCCGCGCCGTTGGACCACGAGTGCCCGGCCTTGACCGGCGCATCGACCACACGAAGCCACGCCTTGTAGTAGAGGTCGACCACGTCGCCCTCGACGGCGTACCACGACGCGCCGAAGCCGGGGCAGAACGACTGCACCTCGAACGCGTTCCTCCCCTGGTACATGCCGGAGCGGAGCACCTTGCCGGTGTGCGTGCCGGCGGAGCAGCCGGGGTAGGTGCCGAAGATCTGCACGTCGTACGTCCACGAGTAGCCGTTGGCGATGGGATCGATCCGCTCGTCGGGCCCTGCCGCATCGAGTGCCGGCTGCGTGTCGAGGGCGACCGCGCTGTCGACGACCGCGGCCTCGCCCCCCGCGTCCTGCCCCGAGTCCGAGCTCTCTTCGATGGGGAACGACGAGGACGAGCAACCGAGCATCGCGAGCACAAGGATCCATTTCATGGCTTCTTCTCCAACTCGGCGAACAGCGCCGTGATCACTTGGTGGTAGTAGCGAGCCGGCTCTTCGCCGTCGGCGAGGCGGCGCGCGACCTCCCGATAGAACGCGATGAGCAGGGGCGGCGGCGTGGCGGGCGCGTAGCGAAGCGCGGGGTGCTCGCGGAGCAGCTGGTACCACCACGAGAGCTCGAGCACGTAGATGCGGTTGCCGCCGGCGCTCGCGAGCGCGCGCCAGAAGGACTCCTCGAACGCGTCGAACGCGGCCATCGGGTGCTCGTGCGAGGCCCACCGCTCGACGAGCTCGCGCACCTCCTCGAGCTGCTCGGGGCGCGCGCGCCGCGCGGCGATGTCGATGATCGCGAAGCCCTGCATGAACTGCTTCTCGCGCACGACGCGGAGCAGCTCGGCGTCCGGACCGCGCAGGCGGTAGAGCAGGCCGATGACCCGCACGTCCGTCGCGTCGTCGACGCGTTGAACGAGCGTCGCCCCGCCCTGCTTGACGTGCACCAGCCCGAGCTCCGCCAGCCGGTGGATGGCCTGACGAATGGTGGCGCGCGACACCCCCAGCTCTCCGGTGAGCGCGCGCTCCGACGGCAGCGCCGACCCGCACGGGTAGTGACCGCGGAAGATCGCGGCGGCGAGGCGGTCGAAGACGTCGTCGGAGGCATGCACAGGCCTCATCCATAACTGGGTGACCCAGTTAAGTCAAGGGGGATATAGGCCGCGGACTCGCCGCTCCAAGCCGGCTCGCGTAGCTACCGGGCATGTCGCTCTCCCGTCGCGAGCTCCTCCACAACCTCGGCTTGCTCGGCGCCGCCGCGACGCTGCCCCTCGGGTGCAGCAGCCCGGACGACGCCCCGACCGAGGACTCTCCGTTCAAAGAGGGCATCGCCTCCGGCGATCCGCTCGAGACCGCGGTGATCCTGTGGACGCGCGTCACCGCGAGCTCGCCCGTCGAGGTGAAGTGGGAGCTGTCGACGACGCGCGACTTCGCGAAGATCGACGCGTCGGGCAGCACGACGACGAACGCCGATCGCGACTACACGGTGAAGGTCGACGCCACGGGCCTCACCGCCGGCACCACGTACTACTACCGCTTCCGGGCGCTCGATAAGACCTCGCCGATCGGCCGCACGCGCACCGCGCCCACCGGCGGCGTGTCGCGCCTACGGTTCGGCGTCGTGTCGTGCTCGAGCCTCGCGCACGGGTACTTCCACGCCTACCGCCACCTCGCGACGCGCACCGACCTCGACGCGATCCTCCACCTCGGCGACTACATCTACGAGTACGGCGACCGCGAGTACGGCGACGTCCGCAAGTACGAGCCGCTGCGCGAGATCGTGAGCCTCGCCGACTACCGCATGCGCTACGCGCAGTATCGCCGCGATCCCGATCTCGCGGCGATCCACAAGCAGTTCCCCTTCATCGCCATCTGGGACGACCACGAGACCGCCGACAACTCGTGGTCGGGTGGCGCGGAGAACCATCAGGACAGCGAGGGCGACTACGGCGCCCGCAAGGCCGCCGCCGCGAAGGCGTACTCGGAGTGGATGCCGATCCGCGATCAGGAGGGCGGCAAGATCTACCGCGCGCTCCGCTACGGCGACCTGGTCGAGCTGATCATGCTCGACACCCGCATCGCCGGCCGCGCCAAACAGATCGAGAAGAAGACCGACCCGGGCTACGCGGACATGACCCGCGAGCTCCTCGGCGCCGAGCAGGAGACCTGGCTGAACACCCGCGTCGCCTCGTCGACGGCCAAGTGGCAGCTCATCGGCCAGCAGGTGGTGGTCGCGTCGTTCCCCGTCTTCTTCAACGGCGACGCGTGGGACGGCTACCCCGGCCCGCGCGAGCGCTTCTACAAGATGCTCGAGACCAACGCCGCAAAGAACGTCGTCGTGCTCACCGGCGACATTCACATGTCCTTCGGCTTCGAGCTGCCGCGCGATCCGGCGAGCCCGGAGTACGATCCGATGACCGGCAAGGGCTCGCTCGGCGTCGAGATCGTGGTGCCCGGCGTCACCTCGCCCGGCTTCCCCGACCAGCTCGCCAACGTCGCGAAGGGCCTCGTGCAGGACAACCGGCACCTCAAGTTCGCCGACGTGAACCAGCGCGGGTACGTCGTGCTCGACATCACCCCCGAGCGCGTGCAGAGCTCCTGGTACCACTACATCGAGGTCGCCGAGAAGGTGGCGACGCCGAAGTACACCGCGTCGTGGTCGGTGAGGGCCGGGACCAAGACGCTGGTCGCCGACACCGAGGCGCCGGCGCCGGCGAACTCGCCGCCGGCGGCGTAGGGGGCCCGGGCGGGTTAGGCGCTCGCTTACGCGCGCGCCTATCTACGCGTCGCCCGTGTCGTCCGTGTTCGCGGCGTCCGTATCCGCGTCGTCGGAATAGGCGCGCGCGTGAGCGAGCGCCTGACGCCGATTCTCTAGAACCCGAGGCTCGCCTTGACCTTCTCGTCCTCGACGTGGAGGTCGAACGCCGAGATCACGCGACGCAGCGCGTACTTCTCGTCCTTGCTCAGCTTGTCGCCGAAGCCGAGGACGCCGCCCGACGCCCCCGCCACCGTGAGCGCGAGCTCGAGGATCCCCGCGTCGAAGACGGCGCGCGCCTCGGCCGGCATCCGGCGCACGAGCGCACCGATCTTCCGCACGTAGGGCGATTGCGGCCAATCGGGGTCGTTGGCCGCGGCCGTCGACTCGGCGATCTCGGCGCCGGCGAACGCCGCGCCGAACCGCTCGCGCACGATCTCATTGGCGCGCTCGACGGCGCTCGCTTCCTTCTTGTCGACGACGCTGTCGGCGAAGGCGACGACGCGGAGCACGAACGCGACAGACGAGTGGAACAGCGCGCGCTCCTCTTCGTTGAGCGACGCGGCGAAGGTCTCGAGCGGGTTGGCCATGGCGGCCAGGGTATCAGCAGATCGGCTCGATCCTGAGGATGCCCTTGCGGCTCACGACCACACGGATGCGGTGCCACGGCGCATCCGGCTCGTTCTCTCCGCGCATGCGGTAGACGACGCTCACGTTGTACACGCGACGCGCGATCGCCGCGTAGATGCTCTCGTCGCCCGGGTCGGCGAAGAGCACGCGGCGCTTCGGGTCGTCGGTGTGCGAGAGCCAGTGGTCGACGTTGAGGCGGAAGATCTCGGTGAGCATCGGGAAGGTCGAGTCCTCGGCCTCGATCGCGACCTCTTTGGTGTGCCACAGCACGCGCTCGGGCCGCGCGCTCTCCTCGAGGGAGTGCTCGCGCGTGAGCCGACGCTTGGCGAGGACACCCTCGGGCACCTGCTTGAACGGGACGAAGCCCGCGCGCTCGCGCACGAAGCCGAGGCTCTCTTTGCGCTCCTGGTCGCGGATCACCCACAGACGGTCGGGGAACCGCTTGGAGATCCACTTGTTGAAGACCTCTTGGAGCACCGCCTTCATGCGGTCCTTCACCGCGTAGGCGAGCACGACGAGGAGCGCGTAGCGGAAGACGTTGTCGCTCAGGTGCGTCATGTTCAGGGCAGCGACGACCGCGAAGGCCATCGCGAGCATCGCCGCGACCGCGTAGAGCACGTGAACGACCCACAGCGCGCCCTCGCGCACCTCGAGCGAGAGCCACAGCACCGACGCGGTGAACCGCTTGAGCACGTGACGCCGGAACTCGAGGTGCTCGATGTCGCGCTCGCTGGCGCCCGCGCGACCGACCGAGTCGAAGCCCTTCTCCTCGCGGTGGCGCGCCTCGGCCACGGCGGCGGCCGCGACGTGCTCGGCCAGATCGGGGTGGGCCGCCTCGACCCGCGCGTCGTTCTCGAGGCGGAGCGCGAGGTCGGCGCAGAGCGTCTCGACCGCGATGGAGCTCGCCTCGTCGCACCAGTCGAGCGCGAAGCGGACCTCGTCGGCGAGGTTGTCGCCGCGGCGCTTGTCGACGACCGCGTGGAAGCGACGCGAGACCTCGTTGCAGCTGATCGCGAAGCCGAGCGACTCGCGACGGATGCGCTCCGGCTCGATCGGCCCCTTGAGCTGCTGCTCGACCCCGCGCATGGCGACGAGGCCGCACGCGCGGACGAGGCACACCCAGAGGCGCAGCTCGCGCGTCGCGTCGCGGACCTCGACGCTGCCCGCGGGCGCGCCGACCGCTTTCACGAGCGCGTTGTCGACGCGATGGAGGAAGCTCCCCTCGCTCGTCTTGCCGAGCTCCTCGAACGGGGGCTCGGGCACCGCGTAGCGAATGTACGACTGGAGATCCTCGTAGATCGCCTTCTTGCTGTAGGTGGCCTCGTGGATGCGGAAGCTCTCGGGGACGAAGAAGTACGCCTCCCAGACGCGCTTCTTGCCCTCCTTACCGAGCGGGTAGTCGATCGCGAACTCGAGGTGCGTCTTGTCGTGGATGCGCCACTCGACCGCCTCGCCCGCGTCCGCCGTGGAGGGCGAGCGCGTGAGATCGCCGAACAGCGACGCCCAGTCCGAGACCGGCGCCTGCTCGCGTTCGCCGCGGTTCCCGGGGAACAGCGCGCGGAGCTGAGCCTTGGGCTTCCACCTCGCACCCTTCTCGTCGTCGTCCGGATCGGGCGGCGCGGGACCGGGCCTGGTCGAGGGCGACGGGAGGGGATTGGCCAACTCTGACGGTGACAGATTTGTGACTTTTTGAGGGGCGCGCAAGAAGAATGTTGACTCCGCACCGCTGCTTGCGCGCTAAGACTCCCGCTTCCGATGCGGATCGTGCGCGATGCCTACGTGGTCCTCGACTACGTCCTCTACGACGAGGACGGCGACGTCATCGAGCCCACCGACGACGAGGGCGGCCGCCCGATCGGCTTCGTCCACGGCTACGGCACGCTCGTCGCTGGGCTCGAGGACGGCATCGTCGGCATGGCGGCCGGCGACACCAAGGAGATCGTCGTACCGCCCGAGCAGGGGTATGGCCCGCACGACGAGGCGCTCGAGCACTGGGTCGATCGCTCGGACTTTCCGCCCGATGTCGCGCTCGACGACGAGTTCGAGGCCGAGGACGAGCACGGGGAACAGATCACGCTCCGAGTGGTTGAACTCGCAGATGACGCGCTGCTGGTCGATGCCAATCACCCGCTCGCGGGTGAGCCCCTCCGCTTCGAGGTCATGGTCCGCTCCGTCCGCCCGGCCACCCCGGCCGAGCTCTCCGACGTCCGCCGCAACGCCCCGAAGCCGCGGCTGAGGCTCTCGCAGCCCGAGGATTCCGAGAGGAGTACCCCTCCGGGGCAAGAGCGGTTAACGAAGAAGCCCGAGCTGCCCCAAGAGCTCGACGACGAACAGTAAGAAGGACGTACGACCATGGCGACCACGAAATCGACGAAGAGCCCCGCGGTGTTCGACACCCGCGTCATCCAGCGCAACGCCGCCGACGGCAGCCTCTCCCCCGAGGACGTGAAGGGCCACTTCGCCGGCCTGCCGGACGTCGCGGCGAAGGCCCAGCCGTTCGACACGAGCCTCCGAGGCTTCGAGCGCGACGAGGACGAAGACGACGGCGACGGCGAGGAGGGCTGAGCCCATGCCCGGCACGGAGCAGCAGCTGCCGACGATCGACTTCAGCATGTTGATCCTGTCGTTGTCGCAGACCGCGCTCGTCCACCTCGGCGAGGCCCCGGATCCCGAGGCCCCCGAGGGCGCCGCGCACCAACGAAACCTGCCGCTCGCGCGTCAGACGATCGACATGCTCGGGATGCTCCAGGAGAAGACCAAGGGCAACCTCACCGGCTCGGAGGAGACGTTGATCGATCAGATCCTCTACGACCTGCGCATGCGCTTCGTCGAGGTGTCCAAGGCCGCTTCCGGGGAGAAGAAGTAGCGATGGTGTTCCGCCCGGCGCTTCGCGTCCTCGCGCTCGTCACCGTGGCGAGCGCGCTCTCCGGCTTCGGCGGCTGCAAGAAGCCCGGGGGCGACGTCGAGGAGAAGAAGAAGAACGAGGTCCCGCCGGCCGCCACGCCGGTCGCCTCGCCGACGATGGGCATCGGCACCGGAACGCCGGTGATCGTCCCGTCGCCCGGGCCGGGCATCCCCGCGGGCGCGCCCGCGTCGTTCGCCCCGCTCGCACGCGCCGCCGAGCCGGCGATCGTCACCATCGTCATCAAGGTCAAGAAGAAGAACCGCGCCTACAAGAAGGGCCTCGGCTCCGGCTTCATCATCGACAAGCAGGGCACGATCCTCACCAACAACCACGTCGTGTCGGGCGGCAACGCGATCGACGTCGAGCTGTGGAACGGCAAGATCGTCGAGGGCAAGGTCATCGGCACCGACCCGATGACCGACGTCGGCGTCGTGAAGATCGACCCGCCCGAGGGCGTGACGCCGGTGCCCCTCGGCGACAGCGACGCGGTGGCGGTCGGCGACTGGGTCGTCGCGATCGGCAACCCGCTCGGCCTCTCGCACACGGTCACCGCGGGCATCCTCTCGGCGCGCGGCCGCACCACCAAGGACGTGCCGCTCAAGGCCATCGGCGGCGGCGAGGCCTACTTCGACTTCCTCCAGACCGACGCGGCCATCAACCCGGGCAACTCCGGCGGTCCGCTCCTCAACCTCAAGGGCGAGGTCATCGGGATCAACACCGCGATCAACGCGCAGGGCCAGGGCCTGGCGTTCTCGATCCCGATCAACATGGTGAAGCAGATGCTTCCCTCCCTCGTGAAGGACGGAAAGCTCGTCCGCAGCTACCTCGGCGTCGGCATCGAGGACGCGGCCGTCGACGACAAGCTCGGCACCAAGGGCACGATCGTCTTCAAGGTCTACAAGGGCACCCCGGCCGACAAAGCGGGCCTCAAGTCCGGCGACCACGTCCTCGCGGTCGACGGCATCGCCGTGCGCGACTCGTCGCAGATGCGCTGGCTCGTGAGCATCGCCGGCGTCGGCCGCACGGTGACGCTCCGAATCATCCGCGACGGCAAGGGCTTCGACCTCCCGGTCAAGCTCGAGAAGCTCCCCGAGAAGAAGGAGCCGAGCGTCGACGACGAAGACGACGACGAAGACGACAGCCCCTTCCCGCTGCCGCACAAGATCCCGTAGTGCCGCTGCCCTACTTCGAGCCCCGCGAGATACCGATCGGGAGGCTGACGGTCGCGCCGTTCGGGATCCTTGTCTCGAGCGCCGTGCTCATCGGCTCGTTCCTCGCGGTGCGGCGCGCCGTGCAGCGCGGCCTGCCGCGCGCGCGGATGGAGTCGCTCGCGAGCTACATCCTGCTCACCGGGTTCATCCTCGCGCACGTGCTCGACGTGCTGATGTATCGACCGCGCGAGGCGCTCCGCAACCCGCTCGAGCTGCTCATGCTGTGGAAGGGCATCTCGTCCTACGGCGGGTTCATCGGCTGCGTGGTCGGCTGCTACCTGTGGAAGCTCGTCAAGAAGGAGCCGATCCTTCCGTATGGCGACCAGGTGTCCGCGATCTTCCCCGTCGCGTGGATCTTCGGCCGCGCCGGCTGCGCCACCGCCCACGATCACGTCGGCAAGCTCTCCAACTCCCCGCTCGCGATCGCGTTCCCCGACGGCATGTTCGACCCGGCGCCGAGCGGTGCGCGCTTCGATCTCGGTCTGATCGAGATGCTGCTGACGATCCCGCTCGCGCTCGTGATGCTGTGGTTCGCGCGCAAACCGCGGCGCGCCGGCGCGATCACCGGGCTGCTCTGCGTGCTCTACGCGCCCATGCGCTTCCCGCTCGACGCGCTCCGAGCCACCGACATCCACGGCGCCGACGCGCGCTACGCGGGCCTGACGCCGGCGCAGTGGCTGTCGCTCGCGCTGTTCGGCGTCGGCGTCTACCTGCTCCAGCGCTCGCGCACCCAGCCGATCATCGGCGAGACGCCGGCCCCGAAGCTCAGTTCGTGATCTCGAGCTTGAAGGTGCAGCCGGTCTTGGGGCCGTCGGGCGCCCGGAAGACGTGGATGTACACGCTGCCGCCCTCGCCGACCTGAATGGGCTTGAACACGCCGGCCTCCGGCCCGCCGGCCTCGGGCGCGACCCCGGCGTCCCACGCGTAGCGCACCTCGTAGTCCTTCACCTTGGTGGCGGTGGTGCCCTCTTCGCCGCACGCCGCGAGCTCGCCGGCGCAGGTCTTGTTGACCTCCATGAAGACGTTGGCGTCGGGCGAGGTGAGCAGCACGCGCGGGTGCGCCGCGACCTTCTCCAGGTCGGCGAACGTGACCTTGTACCAGAGATCTCCGGCGACCTCGGCGATGCCCTCGTCGAGCGTCTTGGTGCCGCCAGCGTTGAGGGTGCCGAGATCGGTGGCGGTGGCGCACGAGTTGGAGGCGGCGGTGGGGTTGGTGCAGAGCGCGCCGCCGCCGTCGGGATTGGGGGTGGACGTCTCGTCGGTGCTGCCGATCCCGGTGTCGGCCTTCGGCGGCCGCTTGGGCGCCGCGTCGACGTCCTCACCCGCCGTGGCGCAGCCGAGCCAGGCGAGGCCGAGCGCCGCCGGCGCCACGATCAGGCTCAGCATCACGGCCGTCCGCGCCGTGCGCGCGGCGTACGAGAGCGAACGCAGCCTCATCGCTGCTCAGCATATCTCACGCGGGCGGAGAGGCGAGCAACGCACGCCAACGCGTGAGCGCGACCCCGAGCGCGCGCTCGAGTTGTTGCAGCTCGACCGCGATGTCGGCCTCGGTAGCACCATCGGCCATCGCCTTGCGCAGGCAGGCCATCGCGGCGACGTGCTTGTTGCGACGCATCAGAGCGCGCGCAAGCAGGGGCGCGACCTCGCGAGGCGGCGCCCCGAACACCAGCGCGCGCCGAAACGGGGCGATCGCCTCGCCCGGTCGACCGTCGGTGAGATACGCCTCGCCGAGGCGGCGGAAGATGTCGCCCGCGAGCGCCCCCTCGCCCGCCCACTGGATGCCGAGGCGGAGGATCTCCTCGGCCTGCGGCGACTCGCCGAGCCGCGCGCACGCGGTGCCGAGGAGCGCGAGCCCCTTGGCGATGAGCGCGCGGGTGTCGGAGGGGAGGCTCTGTCCCTCGGGCGTGCGGAGGAAGATGGCGAGCGGGGCTGGCCAGGAGCCGAGGAGCGTGAGGACGCGCGCGTTGTCGCCCTTCTGCGCCGCCGTCTCGGCCTCGGCGACCTTGCTCAGATCGATCGCGCCGCGCGCGCCGGTGCCCGCGCGCTCGAGCTCCTGGCGAATGAGGACGCTGATGCCGGAGCGGAGCTCGTCGACGGTGAGCGTCTCTTCGAAGCCGTCTCGTTGGAGCACGACGAGCGACTGCTTGTCCTCGCAGACCAGGCGGCGAAGGCTGATCCCGAAGATCGGGGCGAGCAGGAGGTAGCGGACGCCGATGTGCTTCTGGATCGCGTCGGTGTCGGTCTCGCGATACGGCGCCGGACCGACCGGCTCCTGGGTGAGCAGCGCGCCGACGAGCTGGCGGCGGAACTCGGGGAGCGAGGCCTTGCGCGCGGGCTCCTCGTCGCCGGCGACGAACTCCACGACCGTCGCGTCGGGCGTCCGGCGATCGACGGTGAGCGCGGTGATGCGCACGCCCGCGACCAGCGAGAACGCGAAGAACCGCTCACCGACGATGTCGCAGAGCGCTTGGAAGCTGCCGATGCTCTCGCCGATCCGCTCGAACCAACCATCGGTTCGGACCGCTTCGAGCGGGATGATGCGCGAGGCCACTCGGCGAACGACGGTAGCAAGGAATCACCCATCACCGGGCAGCGTTCGGGAGCCTCTTGGTCGATCGTTGGTGTAGTCCATTATCCCACCTCGTAATTGCCCGACCGGGCGGGTCGTGCTAGCTCTCGGACCCTTTCTCGGCCCATCCGGATACGCGGGTCGAACTCACTCGCAACTGGTGCCCCGCCTTCCGGCGGATTCGCACAGCTTCTCCACAGGGCGCCCTTCCGCCGTCCGCGCCCCGAGGCAAGAGCGATGATTTTCGACTGGTTGTACGGACTCTTCTCCAACGACCTCGCGATCGACCTCGGGACCGCGAACACCCTCATTTACGTGAAGGGCAAGGGCATCGTCTCGTGCGAGCCCTCGGTCGTCGCCGTCCAGCGCGATGAGCGCGGCACCAAGAAGGTGCTGGCCGTGGGGCGCGAGGCCAAGGAGATGCTCGGCCGCACGCCCGGCAACATCCAGGCGATCCGCCCCCTGCGCGACGGCGTCATCGCCGACTTCGAGGTGACCGAGGCGATGCTCCGGCACTTCATCGAGCGCGCCCACGACCGCCGCACGCTGGTCAAGCCGCGGATCATCATCTGCGTCCCCTTCGGCATCACCGAGGTCGAGAAGCGCGCGGTCAAGGAGAGCGCCGAGTCCGCGGGCGCGCGCGAGGTCTACCTGATCGAAGAGCCGATGGCCGCCGCGATCGGCGCCGGTCTCCCGATCACCGAGCCGAGCGGCAACATGATCGTCGACATCGGCGGCGGCACCACCGAGGTCGCGGTCATCTCGCTCGCCGGCATCGTCTACTCGCAGTCGGTCCGCGTCGGCGGCGACAAGATGGACGAGGCGATCATGGCGTTCGTCAAGCGCAAGTACAACCTCGCGATCGGCGAGCAAACGGCCGAGCGCGTGAAGATCGCGATCGGCAACGCGTACCCGCTCGACCAGGCCACCACCATGGAGGTCAAGGGTCGAGACCTCGTCGCCGGCGTCCCCAAGACCGTCATCGTCTCGAGCGACGAAGTGCGCGAGGCCCTCCAGGAGCCGCTCAACGCGATCGTCGACGCCGTGCGCGTCGCCCTCGAGAAGACGCCCCCCGAGCTCGCCGCGGACATCGTCGACAAGGGAATCGTCCTCACGGGCGGCGGCGTTCTCCTCAAGAACCTCGACGTCCTCCTCCGCGAGGAGACGGGCCTCCCGGTGATGGTCTGCGACGACCCGATCAGCGCGGTCGTTCTCGGCTCCGGGAAGGCGCTCGATCACCCCGAGCTGCTTCGCGAGGTGTCGATCGGTTGACGTCGACCGTCGACCGTCGACCGTCGACCGTTCGAGGCGAGAAGATGAAGGCGCAGTCAGTCCATAGCGTCGAAACGGCAGCGCTCGTGCGAGCAGCGACAACGCACTGTCAACTGTCGACTGTCGACGGTCGACCGCCGAAGGCGCTCCGATGACCAGCACCTTCCGCCGCGGCCGCGACGCTGCCGTCGTCATCCTGCTCCTCGCGCTGCCGTTCTTCGTTCTGCGCTCGAACGTCCGCGATCCGCGCAAGCTCAACGCGCTCGACCGGTTGGTCCTCCGGGTGTCGGCGCCGCTCCAATACGTCGGCTCGCTGGTCGGCCGTGGAATCTCCTCCATCGTCGGCTCGTACGTCTACCTCGTGGACGTGAAGGCCAAGAACGACGAGCTGCAGCACGAGAACACCGTGCTCCGCGAGAAGGTGCGCAAGCTCGAGGTGATGGACATCGAGAACCGGCGCCTGCGCCGGCTGCTCGGACTCAAGGAGCAGATCGGGCCCGAGGCGCTCACCGCGCAGGTCATCGCCAAGGACGTCCTCGAGTTCCGCGTCGCGAGCCTCACCCTCGACCGCCCGAGCAACGAGGTGAAGCCCGGCTGGCCGGTCCTCACCGACGAGGGCGTGGTCGGGGTGATCCTCCGCGCGGACGGAGACCGGCTCGAGGTGCAGCTCGCGATCGACCCGCAGCTCGCGATCGACGTGGTCGACGAGCGCACCGGCGCGCGCGGCATCGCCCGCGGCACCTCCGACGTCGACAAGTACGCGTGCAAGGTCGAGTACATGAAGCGGAGCGACGAGGTCGCCGTCGGCGATCTGCTCGTCACCAGCGGCGTCGGCGCGCGCTTCAAAAAGGGCATCCCGGTGGCCCGCATCACCAAGATCTACAACCGCGGCTTCGGCGAGTTCCAGGAGGTCGAGGCCGAGCCGGTGGTGTCGTTCTCCCGCCTCGAGGAGGCCATCGTCGTGCCGCCGGTGGGCGGCGACCAGGCCCACGATCCCAAGCCGGCCCCCGCGCCCAAGAAGTGACATGCGGTACACGGCGTTCCTTCTCCTCGGGCTCCTCCTGATCGTGCTGCAGGGCGAGATGTACCTCGTGCTCGGTCCGCTCGCGGCCAAGGGGTTTCGTCCGTCGCTGCTCGTCCCGCTCCTGGTGTTCCTCGGCGTCACCGAGACCAACCTCGCGCTCGGCGCGTGCGTCGCGTTCCTCCTCGGCTACGTGCTCGACGTCGTGGGCGGCGCGCCGATCGGCCTCTACACGTTCGCGTCCGTCGCCACCGTCGCCCTCGCGCGCATCGCCGGCTTCCGCGTCGTCACCCAGGGCGGCTTCGCCCGCGCGCTCCTCGCCGGCGCCTTCGCGGCGCTCTCGGCGGTGATCGTGCTCGTGCTCCTCGCCATCTTCGGCAAGAGCCCGTACGTGCCCCGCGCGATGGCCAAGCTGGTGCTGCCGCACGCCCTCGCCACCGCGGTGATCGCGCCGCTGGTGTTCCGCGCCGCGCAGCGGGTGCAGAGCCTCGCCGGCGGCTTCCTCGATCCGAACCGCGCGCCCGAGCAACGCAAGCTCGAGGGCCGCCTGGTCACCGCTCGTCCCGAGCCCGCCGAGGAGGGGAAGTGAGCCTCCTCGGTCAACGCACCGACGTCGGTGAGTTCCGCAAGCGCTACAAGTGGATGGCGCTGACGGTCATGGTGCTGATGCTCGTGCTTGTGGGCAAGCTCGTGCACCTGCAGATCGCCCGGCACAACGAGTTCGCCGCGATCGCCCACGACAACATCGTTCACCGCGTCACGCTCGCCACCTCGCGCGGCGTCGTGCGCGACAAGAACGGGGTCATCCTCGCCGCGAGCCGCGAGTCGTGGAACGTCTACGTCGTCCCGGCGCGCCTCGATCTCGAGAAGACCTGGCCGCGCCTCGCCGAGCTGCTCGGCCTCGGCCCCGTCGAGCGCGCCACCATCGAGCAGCGCTTGCGCGCTCAGCGCGACGCCGACCTCGCTGCGCTCCGCCAGAACCCCAAGCACCGCATCCACGAGGCGATCGTCCGCGAGGACATCTCGCGCGACATCGTCGGCGCGCTCGAGACCCGCAAGCCCGAGCTCAACGCGGTCAACTGGATCTCGGTGCCGATGCGCTACTACCCGACCAAGGAGCTCACGTTCCATCTGCTCGGGTACGTCAACGAGGTCAGCAAAGAGGACCTCGACGCGCAGGCCGCCGCGCTCAACGGCGGCGAGAAGAAGGAGTGGGGCACCACCCTGCAGGCCGGCGATCGCGTCGGCCGCAGCGGCATCGAGAAGGCGTGGGAGTCCTACCTCCGCGGGCAGCGCGGCTGGAAGAAGGTCGTGCTCGACGCGCGCGGCAACCGGCGCAACGCCAAGGAAGATCTCGCGCAGATCGACGCGCCCCACGAGCAGAGCCCGATCCCCGGCCGCGACGTGCGGCTCACCGTCGACGCCGACCTCATCGCCTCGGCGCGCCGCGCCTTCGCCGGCCAGCTCGCCGGCTCGGTCGTCGTCGTTGAGGTGAAGACGGGGCGGCTGCTCGCGGTCTACAGCAAGCCGGGCGTCGACCCCAACGACTTCGTCGCCGGCCTCACGCCGAAGCAGGCCGAGGGCATCCTCGCCAACCCGCTTCATCCGCTCATCGACAAGACGATGTACGAGGCGTACTTCCCCGGCTCGACGATGAAGCCGTTCTCGGCGCTCGCGGCGCTGCAAACGAACGCCATCACGCCGCACACGCGCGAGATGTGCGAGCACATCTACGTGCTCGGCAAGACCCGCTTCAAGTGCGAGGGCTTCCACGGGCAGACGGCGCTGCACGACGCGATCGTCCACTCCTGCAACATCTTCTTCTACCACCTCGGCGAGAAGACCGGCATCGACGCGATGGCGGCGCTCAACGGTGACTTCGGCTTCGGCCAGCGCACCGGCGTCGGCATCAACCACGAGGTGCCCGGCCTGGTGCCGACGAAGGCTTGGTACAACCAACACTACGGCGGCCAGTTCCGCCTCGGCTTCACGCTCAACGCGGCGATCGGTCAGGGCAACACCAAGGTCACCGTGCTCCAGCTGGCGATGGCCTACGCCGCGCTCGCCAACGGCGGCACGCTCTACGCGCCGCAGATCGTGCGCTCGATCGAGTCGCCGGCCACCACCACCGACGCGGGCGGCGGCGTCGAGATCGATTTCGCGCCGCGCATCCGCCGCAAGATCAACCTCGTGCCCGAGAACCTCAAGGCGGTGCTCGAGGGCATGCACGGCGTCGTCAACGAGCCGGGCGGCACCGCGTACAAAGAGCGCTCCACCAAGATCGACGTGGCCGGCAAGACGGGTACGGCGCAGGTCTCGAAGGTCACCCAGAAGAGCGGCATGGACCCGCGTTCGATCTGGTACTTCAACCGCGATCACGCGTGGTTCGCCGGCATGGCGCCCTACGACGACCCGGAGATCGCCGTGGTGGTGCTCGTCGAACACGGCGGCGGCGGCGGTCACAACGCGGCGCCGATCGCGATGCGCGTGCTCGAGGACTGGTTCCTCAAGATCAAGCCGGCCCGCGAGCAGGCCGCGCACCCCAAGCCCTCGGTGCCCACCTCCCCCGTCAGCGCGGTGAAGCCATGATGGGCCGCGGCGTCACCGTTCGCGCGCGCGACGTCATCGACTGGCCGTTGCTCGTGGCCGTGCTGCTGATCGGGCTCGTCGGCGTGGTGAACCTCTACAGCGCGACGAGCGTCGCCAAGGGCGGCCTCGCCGATCTCTACGTCACCCAGATCTACTGGCTCGTGGCCGGCGGCATCGCCGCGGTGGTGGTCGCTGCCATCGACTATCGGCACTTCGAGCGGCTCGCCTACGTCATCTACGGCGGCGGCATCCTGCTGCTGCTGCTGGTGTTCATTCTCGGCCGAGACATCCACGGCGCCGCGCGGTGGATCGACATCGGCGGCAAGCAGCGGGGGTTCCGCTTCCAGCCGTCGGAGTTCATGAAGATCATCCTCGCGGTCTCGCTCGCGAAGTATCTCCATGACGATCCCAAGGTGCCGGTCGGCCCCTCGGGCGGCGGCCGCACGCTCAAGGATCTGGTGGTCCCGGCCGTGCTCGCCGGCATCCCCTTCGCGCTCGTCGCCAAGCAGCCGGACCTCGGCACCGCGCTCATCCTCGCCGGCATCTTCGTGTCGATCATGGCGCTCGGGAAGATGCGCTGGCAGTCGCTCGTCACCCTCGTGGTCGGGCTCACGGCGTTCTCGTGGGTCGCGTGGAACTACATCCTCCACGACTACCAGAAGCGGCGCGTCTACTCGTTCATCAACCCCGAGCTCGACATCCGCGGCGCCAATTGGCACTCGCACCACGCGCGCGTCGCGATCGGCAACGGCGGGCTGTTCGGCACCGGCTACATGAAGGGCACGCAGAATCACTACCTGTTCCTGCCCGAGCAGCAGTCCGACTTCCCGTTCCCGGTCTTCGCCGAGGACTGGGGCTTCATCGGCGGCCTGGTGATGATCGGGCTCTACTCGTTCGTCGTGCTGTGGGGACTGCGGATCGCCTCCCAGGCCAAGGACCGGTTCGGCGCGGCCCTCGCGGTGGGCATCTCGGCCATGATCTTCTGGCACGCGTTCTTCAACATCGGGATGGTGACCGGCGTGCTCCCGGTCGTCGGCGTTCCGTTGCCGCTGTTCAGCTACGGCGGGTCGAGCGTGACCACGGTGCTGATCGGCGTCGGGTTGTTGATGAACGTGAGCATGCGTCGGCATACATTTGCCTGATGCATCGGCTCGCGCTGGTCGTCCTCGCCCTCGGTTGCTCCAGCGGCGCAGACGACGCGCCCGCGCCGGCCGACGCCGGCGATCCCTTCGAGTACGCGCGGGCGCCGCGCACCTGCATCTACGACTGCCCCCAGACCGACTGTAAAGAGCTCGACGCGGGCTACGCCTGCCCGAGCCTCGGCGAGTGGGGGCAGCTCCCGCACGCCGAGGAGTGCCCCGCGCTCACCACCCCCGCGCCGGTGACCGGGAAGTGCGCGGCGAGCGCGCCCACCGGCGAGGCGGCGAAATACACCGGCGTCGACGGCGCGACGAAGATCCTCCCCGACGGCCGCCGGGTGAAGCCGGCCGGCAAGGAGCTCGCGTTCACCGACGCGACGGGCGGCCTGCCGACGGCGGTGATCGTGCTGCCCGGCACGCGCCGCGCCGTCACCGTCGACACCGGGTACGGCGCGCACATGGTTCGCGCGATCGACCTCGACTCGATGACCGTGGTCGGCAAGCTCGCGTTCAACCGTCCGAAGACGCTCAACAGCGGCGTCACGTTCGTCGCCCCCGATCTCCTCTACGTCGCCACGAGCGAGGGCGTCGCGCAGGCGATCAAGATCGACCCCACGGGTGCGCTCACGCTCGACGAGGCCCGCACCATCAAGCTGCCCCCGGCGAAGGCGCGCGACGGGGGCACGATCGCGTGGCACACCGCGTCGCTCGCCGCGTCGCCCGACGGCAAGCGGTTGGTCATCGGCGCCGTGCTCGAGAAGCGCGCGCTCGTCTACGACCTGACCACGCGCGAGAAGGTCAGCGAGGTCGACCTCGGCGCCGGCGAGACGTTCGCGGTCGCGTTCGATCCGCTCGACTCCGCGCACGCGTACGTGTCGCTGTGGGGCTCGCGCGCGGTGGCCGAGATCGATCTCGCGACGGGCGGCGTGCGCAAGTTCGCGACCGACAAGAACCCGCAGGGCATGGCCTTCCTCGACGCGCGCTGGCTCGCGGTGGCCAACTCGCACGGCGACACCATCTCGCTCGTCGACCGCGTCGCCGGGAGCGTGACGGCGATCCCGATCGACACCCGCAAGACGCACGGCTTCGACCCGTCGAGCCTCGCCTACGACGCGCCCCGCAAGCGCCTCTACGCGACGCTCGCCGGCTTCAACGCGATCGCGGCGTTCGAGGTCGACACCGCGGCGACGCTGGTCAAACCGGTCGGCCGCATCCCCACCGGGTGGTGGCCGGGCGCCGTCGCGGTCGCCGACGACGGCACGCTGGCGATCGCCAACATGCGCGCCGCGTTCATCGGCCCGAACCCCACGGTCTACCCCGCCATCGACGACGGCGACGTGATGGGTCGCACCTACGGCTCGTTCCAGAGCGTCCCGCCGCCGAGCGCCGCCGAGCTCACGACCGGCGAGGCGGAGGTCCGCGCGAACAACGACGTGGCCGCGCTGGCCGGCTCGCCGAAGGTCGAGTGCGGCGGCGCGCCGTGGGACTTCCCGATCCCGCGCACCAACACCGAGGGCCGCTCCAAGCAGATCGAGCACATCTTCTTCGTGGTCCGCGAGAACAAGACCTTCGACGGGCTCTTCGGCGACATGCCGGGCGTGAACGGCAAGCCCGACCTGATCATGGCGAAGGACGCGGCGACCCAGGAGCGAATCTGGGGCAACCTCCGCGCGCTGGCGCGCGACTTCGCCCACTCCGACAACGCGTACACCGGCGCCGAGCTGTCACAGCAGGGGCACTTCTGGACGGTGTACGGGCGCTCGAGCGACTACAACGAGCGCACGTGGGCCGTCGACGGCTACACGCGCAACATCCGCGGCCTGCCTCTTCCGAGCGGCGGCGTGCTCGACATCGGGCAGCCGGTCGAGGGCTCGTCGTTCGACTGGCTCGCGCGCGGCGGCATCGGCTTCGAGATCTTCGGCGAGGCGCTCGGTCTGCCGCACGAGAAGATCCCCGGCCGCACGCCGGTCGACGCGAACTACCCCGGCGGCTTCATTCAGAGCATGGGGCACCCGGACGTCGAGAAATCGTGTCACCTGCTCGGCCGGGTGCGCGTGCTCTGCGACGTGCGCTCGTTCGCGTACATCACGCTGCCCAACGACCACACGGTCGGCGTCTCGCCCAAGTCTCCCACGCCCGACGCGATGATCGCGGTGAACGACGAGGCGACCGGCATGCTGGTCGATGGGATCAGCAAGAGCACCTACTGGCCGAAGTCGCTGATCATCATCACCGAGGACGATCCGGCCAACGGCGGCGAGCACGTCGACATCCACCGCGTGCCGGTGGTGCTCGTGTCGCCGTGGATCAAGCGCGGCTACGTGAGCAAGACCCACATCGACGTGAGCTCGCTCCACAAGATCTTCGCCCACGTCTACGGGCTGCCCTACCCCAACGTGCAGGTCGAGGGCGCAGCGATCCCGTGGGACGCGTTCACCTCCACGCCGGACTTCCGCCCGTGGAACCGCAAGAAGCGCGACTACCCGATCACGTGCGGCGCCACCGCGTCCAAGGCCGAGGCGCTCCTCACCGAGTCGTTCGATCTCGACCGCGTCGACGAGAGCCCGGGGCTCAACCGCCAGATCGAGCGCTGGCTCCGCGAAAAGCCGCTGATGTCGCTGCCACCGGCGATCGAGGCGGCGGCGCGCGCGCGCATCGCCGCGAAGGCCGCGGGCGCCCCGCCGGAAGAAGACGACGATTGAAGAAGCGCACCTTCCACGAAGAGGGCGCGACGCTGACCCTGCTCGATCACGGCACCCACCACGAGCTGATGATCGGGAACGTGCCGCTCCTCTCGAGCAAGGTCCTCGGCACCGAGCGGGACTTCGGGCGGCTCGCGGGGACCCTGAAGACCCGCGACGACGCGCGCGTGCTCATCGGCGGGCTCGGCTTCGGCTCCACGCTGCTCGGCGCGCTCGAAGTGCTGCCACGCGGCGAGCTCATCGTGGTCGAGCGGCTCAAGACGGTGGTGCGGCTCCTTCGCGGCGAGCTCGCGCACCTGGCCGAGCACGCGCTCGACGATCCCCGCGTGCGGCTCGTGCGCGGCGACGTGGCGAGGGAGATCGCCCGCGAGAAGGATCTCGACGCGATCCTCCTCGACGTCGACAACGGCCCGGAGTGGGCATCGTTCCACGAAAACGCGGGGCTCTACGACGAGCGCGGTCTGCGCGCCGCGTACGCGGCCCTCTGCCCCGGCGGTTCGTACGCGGTGTGGAGCGGCTACGCCGTCCCGGCGTTTCCCGCGCAGCTCGCGGCGGCCGGCTTCAAGCCGTCGACCGTCGAGCTCCGCGAGGGCGGGCGCGTCCAGGCCCGCGCCTACGTGGGCACTAGAACGAGAACTTGAGGCCGAGCTCGGGCGCGATGACCGGGGCGAACACCGGGAGCGGGAAGAGCACCTTCACCGCCGCGCTGATCGCGACCTTCGGCGTGGGGTGGAACCACGCGCCGAGCCCGAGCCCGACGAAGAACGGTCCGGTGAGCTTGTAGGCGGTGACGCCCTTGATCACGCGGTTTTCCTCGGGGCACGTCTCGGGCGGCGAGCCGTCCTTGCAGCCGTTGTAGAAGCCAGCCGGATCCTGCGGCTGAATGATCACGTTGGGGACCGGCGCGTCGAACATGCCGTAGCCGCCGTTGACGAGAAAGAACGGGCGGAAGCTGCCGTCGGTGATGAAGTATTGGAGGCGCGCCTCGGCGTGGAGCGGGACGAACTTCGCCGCGCTGGTGGGGTTGCCACCGATCGCGTAGCCGAGCCGCGCGCCGAGCGAGATCCGCGGGGCGACGAAGTAGTCGAGCGAGAGGTTGAAGCGCTTGGTCGCGAACGCCATCCCGCCGTCGGTCTTGCCGCCCGTGGGACCTACGCGGATGCCACCGCCGCTGTCGGTGGTCGTGATGTCCTTACGGCCCCCGTCGGCGTCGACGCTGCACGTCCACGTATTGAGCTTGCAGATGTCGCGCTCGGAGCCGAGGAAGACCATGTCGAACTGGAAGTCGGCGCCGACCCACAGCTTCGGGTAGTCGGCAGCCGCCGCCTTGTCCTTCTTCTCGCCCGGCTTGCAGACCTTCTTGCCGACGTCGTTCTCGCGGCAGATGAGGTCCTTGCCGCACTCGTCGTCGTCGCTGCAGGACTGGTCCTCGATCTTGCCGCCGCCGCCGCCGCCCTCGCCGCACTCCTTCGGATCCTTGCCGCCGGGGAGCGTCGGCGCCTCCTGGTCGTCGGGCATCGAGTCGACGAGCTTGATCTGGCCGGGCTTCTTGATGGTGCCGTAGTGCTCGACCTCACCGCTCGAGTCGTCGAAGGCCTTCACGAAGAACTTGATGGTGGTGGCCTTGCCCGTGACGTCGCACGGGAGGATCACGATCCACTTGTCCTTCTGCTTCTTGGCGTCGACGGCCTTGTACTTCTCCATCGAGTCGGTCTTGTAGGAGACCTTCACCGACGCGACGTCGAGGCCGCTCGGCGCGCCGACGACGATCGGGAGCTCGAAGCCGATCGGCGCGACCGACGCGGTGACGGTGAGGCCGCCCTCGGCGCTCGGGGGCTTCTCGCTACCGCCCGGATCGGGCTCGGTGCCGCCGCCGCCGCCACCCTTCTTCTTCTTCGCGGCCTCCCACGCCTTCTTCACCGCGGCGTTGTCGAGGTAGTCCTTGGCGATCGAGACGTTGGGGTCGTTGGTGAAGGCGGCGGCGAACTCCTTGTCACCGTTCTCGCCCGCGTTGATCTGCACGACGCCGAGATCGCGGTGGAGACCGGCGAGGACGGCCTTGCTGCACTTGTCCTTGCCGCACTTCTTGAGGGCCTTCTGGAGCTTGTCCTTGGCCTTCGCGTGGTCGAGCGCGAGGAAGTCGAAGTCCATCGCGTCGGCCTGCAGCTTCTTGGCTTCGCCCTCGACCTTGGCGTCGTTGGCGAGCGCGGGCGACGCCAGCGCGAGCACCGCCCCGAGGGCGACCAGTTTGAGCCAGGAGCGCGGCACGCGCCCCCATTCTATGGACGAGGGCGCGTCTGCGGCTAGTTCTTAGAACTTGATGCCGGCTTCGAGCGCGAAGCCCGGCGAGAACGTCGGCAGCGGGAGGAGGATCTTTCCGGCCACGTTGATCGCGAGCTTCGGGCCCAGCATGATCCACGCGCCGCCGCCGGGGGCGATGAAGCTCTGGCCGGCGAGGCGGTAGGCCTTGATGCCGGTGATCCGGCAGACCTTGTTGCGCTCGTCGATGTTGTTGTCGCGGACGGCCGTGGCGCAGGCGGCGCCGTCGTCCGCCTTCTCGGGGGTGAAGGGGACCGCCACGATGTTGGGGACGAGCGCGTCGAACTCGGCGAGACCGCCGGCGATCATGCCGTAGAAGCGCGCGCCGCTGTCCTTCGGGGGCGAGAAGAAATACTGGAGGCGCGCCTCGAGGTGCCAGGGGAAGAACTTGGCGTTGGTCGTGGGGTTGCCGCCGATGAAGGCGTAGCCGACACGGCCACCGATCGAGATCTTGTCGTTGACGAAGTAGTCGAGGCCGAGGAAGGCGCGGGTGGTGGCGAGCGCCGGACCGCCGCTGGTCTTGCCGCCGCCGCCCTCGGCGACCTGGGTGCCCTTCTCGTCGCTGACGCCGATGTCCTGGCCGCCCTTGGTGCAGGCCCAGGTCGACTCCTTACAGATGTTGTCGGCGCCGGAGATGAACAGCGCGTCCTGCTGGATGTCGGCGCCGAACCAGATCTTCTTGCCGCCCTCTTTGGGCTTGGTGGGGCGGTCGCCGGCGTCGTAGCACCACTTCTTGCCGTTCTCGTTCTCGACGCAGGAGAGGCCGGTCTCGCACTCCTCGTCGGCCTCGCAGCCCGAGCCCTGCGGCTTCTTGTTGCCGCCCTTGTCGCACGGGAAGCCCGGCTGGCAGTCGCCCTTGTCGACGCACTTCTCCGGCTCCTTGCCGCCGGGGTAGCTCGGGGCCTCGACGTCGTCGGCGAGCTTCTCGACGAGCTTGAGCTCGGCGGGCTTCTTCAGCGTGCCGTAGTGCTCGACCTCGTTCTTGTCGCCGTCGTAGGCGCGCACGTAGTACTTGATGATGCCGACGAACTGCGTGTCCTCGCAGCCGATCGTGATGACGTATTTGCCCGAGTCCTTCTTGGCGTCGATGGTCTTGTACTTCTCCATCGCCGCGGTCTTGTAGGAGAACTTGATGACGTCGGCGTCGAGGCCGTCGGGCGGCTCGATGATGACCGGCAGCGGGTAGCCGATCGGCGCTTCCTTCGTCTTGACCTCGATGTTGCCCTCGGCGCTGCCGCCGCTGGGCGGGGGCTTCGAGGTCGCGGTGGCGGTGGCGGTGGCCGTCGCGGTGGCGGTGGCGGTGGGCGCCGTGCCCGCGGAGCCCTTGCTCGCATTCCACGCCTTGGCCACGTCGGCGTTGGCGAGGAAGGACTTGTCGATCGTGACGCTCGCATCGGCGGCGAAGGCGGCGTCGAAGGACTTCTTCGCGTCGGCCGGCTTCTTGTTCGTCGCGTGGACGATGCCCATGTCGCGGTGGAGCGTGGCGACGACCGCGTCGCTGCACTTGCCGCCGCCGCACTTCTTGATCGCCTCGTCGAGCTTCTTCTGCGCGCCCTTGTAGTCGAGCGAGAGGTAGTCGACGTCCATCGCGTCGCCCTGGAGCTTCTTCGCCTCGCCCTCGGTCTTCGGGTCAGCGCCCGCCAGCGAAACGAAAGTGCCGATGCCAAGGACGCTGATGAGGATCGCGACGTTGCGGAAGGACCGACGCATCGGGAGATGCTCCTTAGATAAGGGCGCGCGGGACGCGCGAGCGCGGCGTGCATACTACAGAAGGGCGCGGGTGAAACGCCCGAAATGCGCGTCGCGTCGCGTTACTTGGCGTCGGTGCGTACGAATTCGACGCGGCGGTTCTTGGCGCGGCCGGCGTCGGTGGCGTTGGAGTCGATCGGGACGTCCTGCCCGTAGCCCTTCGAGGTGAGCCGGCCGGCGCTGATTCCCTGTTGAATCAGGTAGGTGCGCACGGAGGCGGCGCGGTCCTCGGAGAGCTTCTGGTTGTAGGCCGGCTTGCCCTTGTTGTCGGTGTGACCCTGGATCTCGAGGGTGATGTCCGGGTTGTCCTTGAGGACCTGGGCGACGGCGTTGAGGATCGGGAAGCTGTCCGGCTTGATCTTCGCCTTGTCGAACTCGAAGTGGATCTGCTGGGTGATCTTGATCTGTGACGAGGTCACGACCACCAGGGCCGGCTTCTTGGGGCAACCCTTGTTGTCGGCGGGGCCGGGGTCGATCGGGCAGGCGTCGTCGAGGTCGACCACGCCGTCCTTGTCGTTGTCGGGCTCGGGACAGCCGTCGGCGTCCTCGAAGCCGTCCGGGTCCTCGGGCTGGTCGGGGCACTTGTCGGCCTTGTCGAGGATCCCGTCGCCGTCGTTGTCCGGGTCGGGGCAGCCGTCGTCGTCGAGGTAGCCGTCCTTGTCCTCGGCGAGGTTGGGACAGGAATCCTTGCTGTCGGCGATGCCGTCTCCGTCGGTGTCCGGGTCGTCCGGGCAGCCGTCGTCGTCGAGGTAGCCGTTGAACGTCTCGGGGACGTCGGGGCACTTGTCCTCCGGGTCCTTGAAGCCGTCGCCGTCCCGGTCGCCGGGCTTGGGCTTGGCCTTGGCGACGACCACCGGGCGGTCGCTGCACTTCTCGGCCGGCGAGTTCTCGAGCGCCGCGTGCGCGTTGGGGATCGCGATCGCGAGGTGCTCGTCGGCGCGGGAAATGAAGCCCTGTTCGAGCTCGATGCGGGCGAATTTCGCGTGGGACTCGGCGAGGGCGAGCTCCCGGGGCGCGCAGCGGAGCGCGCCGTTGGCCTTGGCCTGCTCGATCGTCTGATCGAGGCCGGTGAGGCGGCCGGCCTGCTGCGCGGGACCGGCGCAGGACCACGTGACCGACAGCGTGACCACCGTCCCCACGGCGAGCAGCGCTCGCTTGATCATCGACCGGCTCCCTTGCGCACTGCGGTGGCCTGCGAGATGGCCTTGTCGGCGAACTCCTCCGCCTCGTCGAGCAGGTCGATCGCGTCGCTGTAGTCGGCGCGGGAGGCCTCTTCCATTGCCTTCGTCATGCGCTCCTTGGCCGAGTAGTACTCGTAGGGCGACGCCGACTCGGCGCCGACCTCTTTGGCCTGCTCGACCTTGCCGGCGACGGTGTTGGCGCGGGCCGAGTACCAAACGCCGCCGCATCCGGTGGACGACAGGGCGACGATCGCACAGCAAACCGTGAGGAGACGCACGGTGAGACGCTATCGCTCTCGCGCTGGTCGCGTCAACGTCCCTGATCGGTCAGCGCTAGCGGTCGATCCAACCATTTCTTCGGGCCGAACCCAGGCGTCGAACTGCTCGCCCGTGACGTGGCCCGAGGCGACGGCGGCGTCGCGGAGGGTCGTGCCCTCCCGGTGCGCCTTCTTGGCGATCTGCGCGGCCCGGTCGTAGCCGATGTGTGGGTTGAGCGCGGTCACGAGCATGAGCGACTCGGAGAGCAGCTGGGCGATCCGCTTGCGGTTCGGCTCGATCCCCACGGCGCAGTGCTCGCGGAACGAGTCGCAGCCGTCCGCCAGGAGCCGCGCGCTGTGCACGAAATTGTGGATGAGGAGCGGCTTGAAGACGTTGAGCTCGAAGTTGCCCATCGCGCCGCCGACGTTGATCGCGACGTCGTTGCCGAGCACCTGCGCGCACAGCATCGTCATGGCCTCGCTCTGCGTCGGGTTCACCTTGCCGGGCATGATCGACGAGCCGGGCTCGTTCTCGGGGATGGTGAGCTCCCCGATGCCGGAGCGCGGGCCGCTCGCGAGCCAGCGCACGTCGTTGGCGATCTTCATCAGCGACGCCGCGAGCGTCTTGAACGCGCCGTGGGCGAAGACGATCGCGTCGTTGGCGGCGAGCGACTCGAATTTGTTGGGCGCGGTCACGAGCTCGTGGCCGGTGAGCTCGGAGAGCTTGTCGGCGACGCGCGTGGCGTACTCGGGGTGCGCGTTGAGACCGGTGCCCACGGCGGTGCCGCCGAGGGCGAGCTCCGAGAGGTGGGGGACGGCCGACGCGAGGTGCGCGAGGCCGTGGTCGAGCTGCGCGACCCAACCGCTCATCTCCTGGCCGAGCGTGATCGGCGTCGCGTCCTGGAGGTGGGTGCGCCCGATCTTCACCACGTCCATGAACGCGCGAGATTTCTCGGCGAGCACGTCGCGGAGCGCGCGAACGGCCGCGGTGACGCGCGTGACCATGTGAATCGCGGCGACCGACATCGCCGTGGGGAAGACGTCGTTCGAGGACTGGCCGCGGTTGACGTCGTCGTTGGGGTGGACCCTGCGCTGCTCTCCGCGCTCGCCGCCGAGGAGCTCGCTCGCGCGGTTCGCGAGGACCTCGTTCATGTTCATGTTGGTCTGGGTGCCCGAGCCGGTCTGCCAGACGACGAGGGGGAACTCGTCCCAGTGCTTGCCGTCGAGCACCTCGTCGGCCGCGCGCACGATCGCGTCGGCCCTGGCTGCGTCGAGCGCGCCGAGGTCCTGGTTGACGAGCGCGGCCGCCTTCTTCACAAGGGCGAGCGCGTGGAGCAGCTCGCGCGGCATGCGGTTGTCCGGCGCGACGATGCGGAAGTTCAGCAGGCTCCGCTGGGTCTGCGCGCCCCACAGCCGCTCGGCCGGCACCTCGATGGGGCCGAAGGTGTCCTTCTCGATCCGTCCCGCCATCGCCGCGGTGTGCGGCCGCGCCGCCCGCGCTTCAAGCTACGGCCAGGGACGGGAGCGCACGCAACCAGGACCGTCCCCCCGCCGACAGGGCGCATGGAGCCGCGAGCGTCAGCGAGCGGGTTGTCCCTACCAACCCCCCTCGCCCACCTGATCACCTTCAGCACCTACGGAACGCGCCTTCACGGTGATCCCCGCGGAAGCCATGAGCACGGCGGAGGCTTTCACGGGAAGAACGGGGCACTCGAGAGCTACGAACGCTCGATCATGCGAGCCTCACCCATCGTGCTCGACAGCGTCGCGCGCGAGCTGGTCGTGCACACCGTGCGCGAGGTCTGCGACCATCATCAGTGGCTACTCAATGCCATCCATGCGCGGACCGAGCATGTTCACGCCGTTGCGTGGTTCGACGTTCCGCCGAGGCGCGCGATCAGCGCGATGAAGGCGTGGTGCACGCGAAGGCTTCGGGAGGGCGGTCACGTCGATCCGACGCAGCCGGTCTGGGCCCGCGGCGGGAACGGCGCGCGGCTTTTTGACGGGGATGGCGTGCGGGCGGCCTGCGACTACGTGCTCTACGAGCAGGGGGTGCCGATGGCTCGTTGGCACGCTCTACAACCCGCTCGCTGACGCGCGCGGCTCTGCACCCGCTCGCTGACGCGCGCGGCTCAGTACCCGCTCGCTGACGCGCGCGGCTCTGTACCCGCTCGCTGACGCGCGCGGCTCTGTACCCGCTCGCTGACGCGCGCGGCTCAGAGCTTGCGGTAGACGCCGACGACGATGCCGAGGATCATGCTCTGGCGGAAGTCGGTGGCGCGCACGTAGATCGGGGCCATCGCCGCGTTGGCGGGCTGCAGGCGGACGTGCTCCTTCTCGGGGAAGTAGTACTTGACCGTCGCTTCGTCGCCGAGGAGCGCGACGACGATGTCGCCGCGGGAGGCGCTCGGCTGCTTGCGGACGAAGATGTAATCGCCGTCGTGGATGCCGGCTTCGATCATCGACTCGCCCTGCACGCGGAGGGCGAACACGTCTTTGCCGCCGCGCACGAGCATTTTGTCGATGCGGACGGTGTCGACGACGTTCTGCTCGGCGAGGATCGGGAGACCCGCGGCGACGCGGCCGATGACGGGGACCTCGACCAAGCGGTCGTCGTCGGTGCCGCGCGTGACCTCGCCGGGATCGCCGTCGTTGGCGGCTTCGACCTTGACGGTGCCGTTGCTGCCCGGGGTCATCGAGGCGGGCCGGAGGGCGCGCGACTTCATGTCCTCGCGCGTGAGGTAGCCCTTGCGCTCGAGCGCGCGGAGGTGGTCGTTGACACCGTTGGTGGAGCGAATGCCCATGAACGCGCCGATCTCGCGCAGCGTGGGCGGGTAGCCGCGATCGGTGATCGAACGACGGATGTATTCGAGCACCATCTGCTGCCGATGAGTCAGCCCCTGCATGCGAGATCCTCCGTGGCCGGTCGCGGCCGCGCAGCCCCCTCCCTGCACCGGGAATGGGACGACACGGCGACGCCCAAAGAAAGGGCGCGGCGCTGAAATTACTGAACAGACGGAGGGGTGTCAAACTTGTGGCAGCGCTGTGGGTAAGCAGCGTCGCTGCCGCTCGGGTTTCGCGAAAAATCGCGCTCGGGCCGCGGCCGGGGCGTTGTGCAGGGGTGTCGCAGGAGTAGCCTGCGAGCCCGACCATGGGTGGCCACCTCGCGATCGTCCTCCACGCACATCTCCCGTTCGTCCGTCATCCCGAGCACGCGCGCCATCTCGAGGAGCGTTGGCTCTTCGAGGCGATCGTCGAGTGCTACCTGCCGCTGATCGGCGTCCTCGACCGCCTCGGGGCCGACGGCATCCCGGTTCAGCTGACGATGTCGCTGACGCCAACGCTCGCCGACATGCTGCAGGACGACCTCTTGCGAGCGCGCTTCGAGAGCTACCTCACGCGCCTACAATCGCTGCAGCGCAAGGAGCTCCTCCGCGTCGGCAGCGACGGCGAGCACGGCGAGGCCGTGCGTTTCTATGGCCCCTGGCTCGCCGAGGCGCGCGCCACGTGGGAGCGCCATCGGGGCGATCTCGTCGGGGCGTTGGTCTCGCACCAACGCGCGGGCCGCCTCGACCTGCTCGCCTCCGCGGCCACGCACGCGTTCCTCCCCGGCCTGATGCCCGAGCCCAAGTCCCTGCGCGCGCAGGTGCGCATCGGTCTGCAGGCGTTCCGCGAGCAGACCGGTCTCGCGCCGGTCGGGTTCTGGCTCCCCGAGTGCGCCTACGATCCGTCGTTCGATCACGTGCTCGGCGAGGAGGGCGTGCGCTTCACGATCGTCGAAGAGCACGGGCTCAACTACGCGCGTCCGCGACCGCCCGCCGCCACCTACGCGCCGATCGCCTCGCCCTCGGGCGTCGCGTTCTTCGCGCGCGATCTCCCCTCGGGCCGTCAGGTGTGGTCGCGCGACGAGGGCTACCCCGGCGACCCGTGGTACCGCGAGTTCTACCGCGACATCGGGTTCGATCTGCACGAGCACGAGCTGCTCGGAGACATCGGCCCCTACGGCGCGCGCGTGAACACCGGCCTCAAGTACCACCGCGTCACCGCGCCCGGCCTCGACCTCGCCGACAAGGCGGGCTGGAACCCGCACGTCGCCAAGGAGCGCGCGTGGGTCCACGCCGGTCACTTCGTCGACAGCCGACGCGCGCAGCTCGAGGGCGTGTCGCGCGCGCTCGGCGACGCGACCACGCCGATCGTTTGCGCGCCCTACGACGCCGAGCTGTTCGGTCACTGGTGGTTCGAGGGCCCGTGGTTCCTCGAGGGCGTGTTCCGCCGGCTCGCGCAGCAGAGCGACATCTCGGCGATCACGCTCCGCGGCTACCTGCATCAGCACCCGCGGATGGTGCGCGCGACACCGGCCGCCTCCACGTGGGGCGCGCGCGGCCACTCCGCGGTGTGGATGGACCACCCCAACGCGTGGATGTGGCGGCACGTCCATCACGCGAGCCGCGAGCTCGCGCGCGTCGCGGGCCAACGCCACGGCGGCGCGATCGAGCAGGCGGCCGCCGAGCTGCTCCTGCTGCAGGCGTCGGACTGGCCGTTCATCCTGCAGACGCGCACGGCCGAGGGCTACGCGCTTGCCCGCGCGCGCGCCCACGCGGCGCGGCTCCGAGATCTCCTCGGCATGATCGAGCACGGAGACGTCGACGATCGCCGCCTCGCCGACCTGTGCGAGCGGGACGACTTCCTCGCGTCGCTGCGCGAGGAGCTGCCGCAGGCCTGGACCTGACGGAGCTGGGGTTCGCGCTGGTCCAGGCGCTCGCTGACGCGCGCGCCTATTCAGACGTTGGGCGCGCGCGTGAGCGAGCTTACGTCGCTCTAGGCGGCGCTCTTGGTGCCGCCGGTGGAGCCGCCGCCCGAGGAACCCGACGACGACCCGGTGTCGGTCTTCGTCTCGGTCTTCGTCTCGGTTTTGGTGGGGGAGGAGGAGGAGGAGGAGGACGAGCCTCCACCGTCGTCGCCACCGCCGCCGCTGGGCTTGCTCGACGAGCCGTAGCCGCCGGTGGTGTACCAGCCGCCACCCTTGAGAATGAAGTTGCCCTGCGAGATCAGGCGCTGGGCCTGGCGCTGCCCGCACTTGGGGCAGACATCGATCGCGGGCTCGCTGATCTTCTGGATCTCTTCGAACGTGTGGCCGCAGGCCCGGCAGGCGTACTCGTAAGTCGGCATGGGTGTCGTCTGGGCTCGTAATCATCGCGCGAGAGCCGGTCAACGGCAGTACCATCCGCGCCCATGTCAGACGCCCCGGTCCTCCTCAGCCGCGACGGCGCCGTCGCGCTCCTCACCGTCAACCGTCCCGACAAGCTGAACGCGCTCAACCGTGAGGTGCTCGAGCACCTCTACCGCGCCTTCACCGAGCTCCGCGCCGCGACCGACGTGCGCTGCGCGATCGTCACCGGCGCCGGCGACAAAGCGTTCGTGGCGGGCGCCGACATCGCCTCGATGCGCACGCTCACCACGGCCGAGGCCAAGGCCTTCGCCGATCTCGGCCACCGCGTGGGCGACCTCATCGAGTCGCTCCCCTTCCCCGTCCTCGCGGCCGTCAACGGCTTCGCCCTCGGCGGCGGCTGCGAGCTCGCGATGGCGTGCGATCTCGTCTACGCGAGCGACAAGGCGAAGTTCGGTCAGCCCGAGGTCAACCTCGGGGTCATCCCCGGCTTCGGCGGCACGCAGCGGCTCTCCCGACGCGTCGGGGTCGGCAAGGCTCGCGAGCTCGTCTACACCGGCGACATCATCGACGCCGCCGAGGCGCACCGCATCGGCCTCTGCGAGGCGGTGGTGCCGGCGGCCGAGCTACAGGCCCACGTGCGCAAGGTCGCCGACAAGATCGCCAAGAAGGGGCCGTTGGCGATCGCGCAGGCGAAGGTCGTCATGCGCCGCGGCGATCCGTCGCTCCCCGCGGCCAACGAGCTCGAGGCGCAGGCGTTCGCGATGCTGTTCGGCACCGCCGATCAGCAAGAGGGTATGGCCGCCTTCCTCGACAAGCGCCCGGCGAGCTTCAAGGGCGCTTGATGCGGCTCCTCGCGTTCGTCGCGCTGCTCTCTGCCTGCTCGGCCGCGCCGCCGCCCAAGCCCGCGGCCGCGCCACCTCCCTCGATCGACACGGTGCTCGCGAGCAAGGAGCGCGATCCGGTCGATCGCGCGCTCGACAAGGGACGCAAGCCCGGCGAGGTGCTCCGGTTCTTCGGCATCTCCGGCGGGCAGCACGTCGCCGAGCTCACCGCCGGCACCGGCTACACGACCGAGCTGCTCGCGCGCGTGGTCGGCGAGCAGGGCCTCGTCTACGCGCAGAACCCCAAGTTCATCCTCGAGAAGTTCGCCGAGACCGCGTGGAGCGCCCGCCTCCAGAAGAAGGTGATGCGGCAGGTGGTGCGCGTCGATCGCGAGCTCGACGACCCGCTCCCCGACGAGGCGAGGAACCTCGACGTGGTGCTGATGATGTTCACCTACCACGATACGGTGTGGCTCAAGGTCGACCGCGCCAAGATGAACGCGGGCGTGTTCCGCGCGCTCAAGCCGGGCGGTGTGTTCGGCGTCATCGACCACTCGGCGCGCGAGGGCAGCGGTCTCGAGGACGTGCAGACGTTACACCGCATCGACGAGAAGAGCGTCCGCGACGAAGTGACCGCCGCGGGGTTCAAGCTCGTCGCCGACGCGGGCTTCTTCCGTAACGCGGAGGACGCGCGGGACTGGAACGCCTCTCCCACGAAATCCGGCGACAAGCGCGGAACAAGCGATCGCTTCGTGCTGAAATTCGTGAAGCCGTAGCGCTCAGAATAGGCGACCGGCGAAGACCGTCTTACTGGACAAGAAGTCGATCACAGAAGGAAAGGCTCATGCGCGTCATCCCCTCGTTGTTCACCCTCGCTCTCGTTGCTCTCTTCGTTGCGCCCGAGGCGTCGGCGCAGGGACCGAAGAAGAACAAGAAGGACCAGTGGGGTGCGATCGCCGTCGGCGACCACGCGAGCACCGGCGCGCTCTTGCAGATGTTCTGCATCGACAAGGAGACCCAGGCGGAAGCCGAGGCGTGCGCCCGCGACAAGTTCAAGCAGCAGGGCGGCAACGCCACGCCCACGGTCGCGCCGTGGAACTGCAAGGGCTACCTCGCGATCGCCGAGGACAAGCAGGCGAAGGTCGTCGGGCTCAAGACCTGCGCGGGCAGCGCCGACGAGGCGAAGACCCAGGCCGTCGAGCAGTGCAAGAGCAAGCAGGGCACCAACTGCGCGGTGACGGTCACGATCCACGACCCGAGCTGAAACCGCGGCGATCAGAACCGTAGGCCCACGGTGACGCCGGTGCTGAGCCACGTGGCGGTGCCGTTCGAGTACGGGGCGGCGCCGCGTTCGTCGTGCAGCTTGGTGCCGCTCAGCGGACCGACGGGCTTGGTCTCGGGATCGCTGCTGACGAGCACGCGGACGCTCGGCCCGAAGATCAGCTGCATGTTGGCGACGAGCGGCACGCCGAACAACGCGCGGAGCTCGTTCTGGAAGGTGAAGAACTCCATCGTGCGCTCACCGGTGCCGCGGAACCGCGTGAGCGAGGTGAAGAGGGCGTCGATGTCGAGCGTGAACGAGCCCGACGACGCGGCGCGGATGCCGATGCCGTAGGTCGCCGCGAGGCGCGCCTTCTCGCCGAACCCCGGCTGGACGCCGAGCCCCCAGATGTTGTGCACGCGGCGGCCGCCGTGAACGATCGCGATCTGCGACATCAGCGAGTCGTTGGTGAACACGTCGATGTGGGTGCGGCCATTGCGCACGATGCTCAGCACGCCGATCGGCACGTCGACGTCGTCGGCGTAGTTGAAGACGCCGAGCTGCACGCCGTGCACGCGGCCGACGGTGACGTTGACCGGCGCGAGCTGCACGCCGTAGACGTTGTGCGCGAGGTTGAGGCCGCCGGTGAGCTGCACGCCGTAGAGATCGCGCGCGTAGTTGAAGCCACCGGAGACCTGCACGCCCTTGCCGTCGAGCGCGATGTTGGCGCCGCCCGCGAGCTGCACGCCGGCGATCGAGCCGGTGACCACGTTGACCGCGCCGGCGAGCTGCGCGCCGCACATGAACTCCGTCTGGATGTTGAACGCGCCGCCGACCTCGACCCCGACGAGCCCGCGCGACACGCCGCCGATGCCGTTGAGCGAGGCGATACGCACGGCGCTGCGCCCCTTCTCGGTGGTGGAGCTGCCGAGCCCGGGAACGAAGTCGGCGCCGAGCGTCGCACCGGCCCAAGTGCATCGTGACCCGGCCGGCAGCGGACGAACGGGCACAGGCACAGGCGCAGGCGCAGGCGCAGGCGCAGGCGCAGGCGCAGACGCAGACGCAGGCGCAGGCGCAGACGCAGACGCAGGCGCAGACGCAGACGCAGACGCAGACGCACCCACGCTCACGCTGATCTGCAGCTCCGCGAGCAACTCCGCCGCCTCGTCACGCGCAAGGTTCCCCACCAGCAGCGCCACCGCGACGCTCACCTGCGCCGACGCCTTGGGCAACGGAATGGTCCGGGTCACCCCGTGCCCCCCGCTCTCGAACGTCACGACCGCGTTGGTGCCCTGGAAGCGGACGACCACGACCCCGCGCCCCTGCACGCCCGGCGCCTCGAGATCGACGCGCACGCCGAGCTCGGCGGAGATCGCGGCGCGGAGCTGCTCGGGGGTGACGCCGTTGATCGACCCGTCGATCCGGAGCACCAGCCTCGCGTCCGCCGCCGCGACCTCGGCGCCCGCTCGCGACGCGACGAGGACGACCGAGACCGGCAGCAGCGCGACGAGGCCGGCGACGAGCGAGCGACGAAGGAGAAGCGAGAGCGACATTTGCGGGTCTGTTCCCGGACGATGCCGCTTCGTTCAACGGCGCGCCAAGGGCACTACCGAGATAGTCGTCACCGCGACGCGCGCGTCAGCCGATCGCGGACGCCGAGCCACTCGTCGCTCGCGGGGGGCGTCGCGACGACGATCCGCTCGACCCCGGCGGCGTCGAGGTCGTGGAGGACTGCATAGAGACGTGATGCATAAGCGCGCGCGTCGCGCGGGAGGTTCACGTCGGCCCCCGCGAACCCGATCCACCCGACGCTCACGCCGGCGGCGCGGAGCTCGGCGACGCGGGCGGCGTCGTCGTCGCGCACCTCGAGGACCGCGCGCGGCGCGTAGTGCCGCTCCATCATCCCCGGCGAGGGGAGCACCGCGTCGTGCTGGCCGCCGCGCGCGATCGGCCCGAGCACGGCCTCGAGCTGCGCGGGCGTGATCACCCCGGGCCGGAGCAGGCGCGGCGGATCCTCGCCGAGGTGGACCACGGTCGACTCAATCCCGGCGGCGGTGGGGCCGCCGTCGATCACCAGCTCGACGTCGAGCGTGACGTGCGCCGCGGTGGTCGGCGAGATCGCGTTGGAGCGGTTGGCGCTCGGCGCCGCGAGCGGCAGGCCCGAGCGCAGGATCGCGAGCGCGACCGGGTGGGCCGGGATCCGGATCGCGACGGTGTCGCCCCCGGCCGTCACCACGTCGGGGACGTGCGCGGCGCGCGGGACCACCACCGTCACCGGGCCCGGCCAGAACGCCGCGGCGAGCGCGTCGGCGCGCGCCGGCCACGCGGAGGACAGCGCGCGCGCCTGCTCGACCGTGGCGACGTGGACGATCAGGGGGTTGGTCGCCGGGCGCCCCTTGGCCGCGAAGATCTTCGCCACGGCCGCCGGATCGAGCGCGTGCGCGGCGAGGCCGTAGACGGTCTCCGTGGGGATAGCGACGAGCCCGCCGGCGCGGAGGATCATGATCGCCTCGGCGATCGCCCCGGGGGCTTCGGCGGGTAGCACGCGCGGCACGCCGCTCCTTTGAGCGCGCGAAGCGCGGGCTGCAAAGCGCGTAGAGAATTACGCGGGCGAACTGGTCTAACCAGTCGGCCGACGCAGCTTTCCCCGTGAGTGGGAGTACGGCGCGAAGCGTGCTAATTCGCGCCGCATGTCGAACGAGAGTCTGGCCTCGGGGATCGCAGGGCGCGCCGCGCTGTCGCGGATGGGCGGGAAGGACATCTTCACCAAGACCACCCAGTGGACGCTCACCGACGAAGCGCGTGCGATGGGGATGTATCCCTACTTCCGCGCGCTCGACATGAACCAGGGCCCCGAGGCGATCCTCGAGGGCAAGCCGGTCATCATGTTCGGCTCCAACAACTACCTCGGCCTCACGATGCACCCCAAGGTGCGCGAGGCTGCGGCCAACGCGCTCCGCGAGTACGGCCCCTCGATGACCGGCTCGCGCCTCGTGAACGGCACGCTCCGCCTTCATCACGAGTTCGAGGAGAAGCTCGCCCACTTCATGAACAAGGAAGCGGCGATCGTCTTCACCACCGGCTACCAGGTGAACCTCGCCACGCTCTCCGGGCTCCTCTCCAACAAGAAGTCCGTCGCGGTGATGGACAAGATGTGTCACGCGTCGATCTACGACGGCGTGCGCCTCGCGCAGGCCAACGGCGCGCAGATGGTCCGCTTCCACCACAACAACGCCGAGGACCTCGATCGCCGCCTCGAGGCGCTCCAGCCCGACGAGGGCGCGCTCGTGATCACCGACGGCGTGTTCTCCACCGAGGGCGAGATCGCAGACCTCCCCGGCATGGTGAAGGCCGCCAAGAAGCACGGCGTCCGCATGCTCGTCGACGACGCGCACGGCCTCGGCGTCCTCGGCGAGAAGGGGCGCGGCGTCTGCGACCACCTCGGCGTCCAGGACGAGGTCGACATGATCGGCGGCACGTTCTCCAAGTCGCTCGCGTCGATCGGCGGCTGGCTCGTCGGGCCGCGCAAGGCGCTCGATTACATCCAGCACTTCGCGCCGTCGTTCATGTTCGCCGCGTCGTGTCCGCCGCCGAGCGTGGCCGCCGCGATGGCCGCGTTCGAGATCATGCAGGAAGAGACCTGGCGCATCACCAAGGTGCGCGAGAACGCGAAGTACATGCGCGACGAGCTGCGCAAGATGGGCTTCGAGACGGGCCCGACCGACACGGCGATCGTGCCGATCTACATCCGCCAGGAGCTGACGACGGTCGCGTTCTGGAAGGCGCTCCTCGAGGACCACGGCATCTACGTCAACCCGTTCATCCCGCCGGGTGTGCCGCCGAAGAACTCCCTGTTGCGCACCAGCTACATGGCGACGCACGAGAAGCACCATCTCGACCGGGGCCTCGAGGCCTTCCAGAAGGTCGGCAAGCAATTCGGCATCATCTCCTGACCGTCGTCGCGCTCGTCGCGTTCGCGGCCCCCGCTCGGGCGGACGCGAACAGCGAGGCGCGCGCGGCGTTCGCGGCCGGAGAGACCGCCGAGCGAGAGCGTCGCTACCAAGACGCCCTCGGCCACTACCGCGAGGTGCTGAAGATCGATCCGGGGCACTGGTTCGCCGGCGCGGCGCGCGCGCGCATCGACGTGCTCTCGCTCTACGAGGGCAGCTTCGCCGAGCTGGCCGAGCTCGACGCCGTCCGCCGCAGCCCGAACGCCGACGCCGCCGCCATCGACGCCCTGGCGAGGACGTCGAAATCGTGGAGGGGCCGGGTGTGGGCCGATGCGCAGCTGTTCGTCGCCGAGGCGTTCGTCGGACGTCTCCACGATCCGTCGCGCGCGGTCGAGCCCGCCCTCGCCGTCGCGCGCTCGGACGCCGATCCGGTGCAGCGCGGCGCCGCGTGGGATCTGGCCTACGCCGCGCTGCGGAGCGACGTCGCCCGCGCCGAGCGAGAGATCGCCAACGATCCGCGCGCACCGGAGCCGATCCGCGCGCGCGTGCGGCGCGAGGTGCGTCGGCGGAGCCTCCACCGCGCGTCGACGGCGATCGCAGGGCTCGGCGGCGGGCTGTCGCTGTTCGCGCTCGGGGTCGCCGCGCGTCGCCAGCGGCTGTCGCTGGTGTTGACGCTCTTGCAGAACCCAATCGCGCTCGCGTTCGTCGTCGTGACGCCGCTGATGGCCGGGCTCCTCGCCAACGCGTGGGATCACGGCATGGGCACCGCGTTCTTCCCGTTCGGCTTCGCGCTCGCGCTCGTCCACCTGCTCGTGTCCGCGTGGCGCGGAGCGTTCGGCGACCGCGCGCTCGGCGTGCGCGTGGCCGGCAGCGTGACCGCCGCGCTGTGCGTGGTGGCCGCCGCGTACCTGGTGCTCGAGCGCGGCGAGGCCTACGGCGTGCCGCTGCTCGAGGGATTCGGGCTATAGATCGAGCATGGACGACGAACAGCCGCAGCTCCCCGAGGGCGTGCTCGCGGTGCGCGCGGGGCCCGGCGCCAACTGCTCGTCGATCGGGAGCGTCATCGATCTGCTCTTCGGCACCGCGGTGCTCGCGAGCGTCGTCTACGCCGCGATCGCAGCGGCCCTCCCCGACCCGGAGGACAAGAAGTGATCCGCGCGCGCGCCGAGACGTTCGGGGCGTGGGTGCGCGTCGACGATCGCACCCTGCTCGCCGTCGACCGCACGCTGGCGCGCCGCTTCGGCGTCGACGGGGGAGCGCGGTGGAGCGAGCCGTCGCGCGGGCTCGTCGATCAGACCGAGCGGCCGCTCGAGGTCCACGTCGCGGTCACCTCGCGCTGCCCCGCGGGGTGCGACGGCTGCTACCTCGACGCGCGCGCCGACGGGCAACACCGCCCGTTCGAGGCGATCGCCGCGACGCTCGACGAGGTCGCGGCCGGAGGCGCGTTCACCGTCGCGTTCGGCGGCGGCGAGCCGATGCTCCACCCCGAGCTGCCGCGCATCGCCCGCCAGGCGCGCGCGCTCGGCCTCACGCCCGTCGTCACCACCAGCGGCATCGGCCTCAACGCCGAACGCGCGCGCGCCCTCTCCGACTTCGCGCAGGTCAACGTGAGCCACGATGGGATCGACGCCTACGCCGAGGTGCGCGGCTTCGATGGCGCGGGCGTCGCCGAGCGGGCGATCGCGCTGCTCGTGGCCGAGGGCGTAGGGGTCGGCGTCAACGTGGTGCTCACCCGGCAGCTCCTCGGCGACGACGGGCGCGGTCTGCTCGAGCTCGCCGCGCGCGTGCGGGCGCTCGGCGCGCGAGAGATCCAGCTGCTCCGCTACAAGCCGGCCGGGCGCGCGGCCTCGCTCGAATACCTGATGCGCCGGCTGACCCCGGCGCAGATCGCGCTCCTTCCCTCGTTGCTGGAGCAGCTCGTCCCCGGCGTGCGGATCGACTGCGCGCTCGTGCCCCTGCTCTCGTTCGCGCGCGTCGACGAGCTCCTCGCGCTCGGCGTCATGGGCTGCGAGGCGGGTCGGGGCCTCTCCGCCGTGGACGTCGAGGGGCAGAGCAAGCCGTGCAGCTTCATGGCCGGCGACACGCGGCCGCCGGTCGCCGAGCCGTGCGCCTCGTGCCCGGTGCGCGCGGTGTGCCGCGGCGGCTGCCGCGTGGTGTCGGAGCACGTCGCGGGCGACCGCTTCGCGCCCGATCCGGAGTGCCCGCGAGTCCGCGCGTCATGAAGCGTTGGCTCGCAGCGCTCGCGATCGGCGCGTGCGTCGCGGCGCTCGCGTACGCGACGTCGCGCGCGGTGCAGGTGTGGCTGTTCCCCGAACCCGACCCGCGCACCATCGCCGTGCCGACCCGGATCGGCTTCTTCTGGCGCGCGTGGGTCGCGTTCTACGCCGGCACCCTCGCGACGCTCGGCGCCGCGGCCCTGCGCCCCTCGACCGTCGACGCGCGGATCGGCCAGCTGATCTTGGTCACCGCGATCGCGACCGCGCTCCAGGGAGTGTTCCTGCCGTGACGGTCGAGACGCTGCGGCTCCTCGAACGCGTGCACGGGCACCTCGGCTGGCTCGCCGCGGCGGCGCTCGTGCATCCGGCGATCCTCCTCCGGCGCAGGAACCGGCGCGCGCCGCTCTCGGTGACGCTGGCCGCCGCGCTCGTCACGCTGAGCGGCGCGTTCGGCGCGTTCATCTACCCGTCGTACAGCAAGCTGGTGCGGCGCGCGGTGTACATGGCGTCGCTCCGCCACGGCCTCCTCTTCGAGCGCAAGGAGCACCTGGCGTTCGCGGCGATCGCGCTCGCGTGGGCCGGGTGCCTGCTCCACCTCTCGTCACGCGACAGCGAGCCGCGGCAGCGCGCGGCGCACCTGGCGTTCGTGTGCTCGGCGGGGTTGACGCTGCTGGTGGCGACGCTCGGGACGATCGTGAGCGCGTTTCGGTCGTTCTGAACGCTGCGGCTGATATGCCGCCGAAGGACCCGGGCATCACGGTCAACAACGGCTTCGTCCCGCTGTCCCGAGTGAACTTGATGTGAGCTATCTCCCCTGTCAGATGCAGTTGCGTCGCGGCGTAAGGGGGGGCAGGAGGTCCCATGCTCGCTCGCACCCTTGTCATGTTCGCCATGCTGTTCGCCACCGGCTGCGCAGTCGCCCCCGAATCGCTCGAAGAGGAGGCGGTGGGGACCACGGAGCAGGCAACGAGGATCCGAACCACGGTTCGCAACGGCTGCTACATCTCAGTTTGCAAGAAGGACGGCAGCGGCCAGATGCACAGCGTTCGCTCCGGCAACTACGTGTGCGACCTCTACAAGAATTGCTATTGCGAGCACAGCGGCGAGACGGCGCAGTGCGATTATGGCAGCACGGACTGCCGCCAAACGTGCACGAAGACGACAACGGAGGAGAGGGTCGAGTGGCAGCCCGTGCTGCCGATGCCCACGGCGGTGCTCGCCTACTGAATATCGAGAACAGACTGCCCCTTCGCGTCGCGACGTACGGCGCGCAGTCGCCCGAGCTCGTCGGCGAGGTCGAGCGACCTCGCGGGCGGGCCCTCGGGATCGCAGTCAATATCCGCGCGTGAGGTCGGCAACCTCCGAGGGATGCGGAAGCGCTCGACCGTTGTCGTCGATCCACCGAAGCCACGGTGCGGTACGACGGCACGCGGAGCAGCCGACCTTAGATGCGCATCGTGGGGCCGCGGTCGATCTCCTCCGTCGTCTCGGGGGTGAGCTCGATGATGACGTTCGGTGCGACGCGATCCTCCGCCCAGCCCCCCCGTGACTTGCGCGAACGGTCGCTGGTGTTGCTCCCCTTGCTGCGCGTGCTGGCGAGCGAGCGACCGGCCGGCAGGCTGGCTCCACCTGCCGCCGGATGACGATCGCGCGGAGCTACCGCGATTCCCGCCGGGTACCGCGAGAGCCGTACGCTTGTCTCTCGTGGCACGCCGCTCCGCACGAGCGCACACTTACCCATGGCCCCGATGGCCTATGACGAAGGCACACGGCTGATCGCACTGACGATCTGGGCAGCGATTAGCGCTGCGAGCTGCCGGCCCACGACCGACGACGCAGTATCGCCGGACTCGGCCTGCGCCTTCGACGCAGCGCCGTGCCGCTTGGCCGACGACGCAACCGTGCGTTGTGCGCTCACGATGCCTCTGACCGGCGCCCGAACGGTGGTCGCGCGAGCGACTGGCGACAGCTGCTCACACATCGCTGACTCGCTGATCGCAACGGCCGATATCGCGGCGGTGTCGTTCCATTTGCGCCGACCGTTGTGTGAGGGCGAAACTGGAGACGCTCCCCTGAGTGCCATCACCATCGTTGCACGGACGGAAGCTGGGCTTCGGTCGTGGACGACACCTAAAGGCGCATGCGACATGATCATTGAGTCAAATGTGTGCACATTCACGCCGGAGCGGCGGAATCTTATCACCGGCCGCGGCCTCTGCCGGATGCCCGCAGCACCCGCCGAAGACAACGCTGAGGCGCCGCTGTCGATTGGCGATTTCACGTTTGTGTTGACTGTTCTCCCGGACGACCGCGGCTTAGGGGGATAAGAAGTCCAAGCGGATCAGCCTTCGAGCCTCCCGCTCGGCCGCGCACACTCCAAGCGTGCCGAACCGTCTCGCGCGACGTCGCGAACTCGAGGAGGTTGACCTGAAGAGGCGGCGGCAGCAGGGTCAACTCCAAGTGCTCGTAGATACCTACTAGTTCTTGTGCGAAGCACACGCTGATCCCGCCGGGTACCGCGAGAGCTGTGCGCTTGTCTCTCGTGGCCCGGCCCCGGTCATGGCGCCCCCGCGGCGAGGCATCCTCCCGCGGGTGGCTTCGGCGGCGGCGGCGAATAGGTGTCGGTGCACGCCGGATCCCTCGGCCCCGGCTCGACGTTCACCGGCGGCACCTCGGCACGCTCCACGACCGTCCCGTTCCACTTCCAGATCTGGTGTCCCCTGCCGCGCGTGACGAGGACGAAGGCGAGCGCGCTCGACTCCCAGAGTCGCTCCGGATCGATGTCGCGCATCACCCCGCTGCCGACGCCGAACGCGCCGTCCACGACCACCTTGCCGAGACCGCGCGCGAGCAACCCTTTGCACACCGCCTCGGCGCGCGCCCTCGACAACGCGGGCGGCAGCTTCTCGCTCTTGGTCGTCTGCGCCACACACAGGATCGACTCGATGTCACCGTCTGCGCGAACCTCGCTCGCGATGTCGTCCAGCTCTGTCGCGCTCACCTTTGCCGAGTCGACCGCGAACGAGACCGACGCGATCGGCGCCGCGTATACGTGGGTTGGGTGATTGCGATACCGATGGATGTCCGCGGAGCTGTCCGGGCACCCGTCGCGATCCCCCCAGCCGTTGTAGACCTCCTTCTCGTTGGGACAGACATCACACGTGTCGGCGATGCCGTCGGCGTCGTTGTCGGGATCCGGACAGCCATCGTCATCGGCGAAGCCATCGCAGTCCTCGGGCTCGTGGGGACACTTGTCGCGCACGTCGGGGATCCCGTCTCCGTCGCTGTCGGTCTCGGCCGGCCGCGGCGCGAACGAGGGGGCGCGTGCCGGCGGCGTCACGCAGCCGAGCAAGAGCACCATGCTGAGCCACACGCGCATCACTACCCGGAGCGTACGCCGCCGCGTCGCCAACGCGACCCCGCGAGCTCACAACGGGCCCGGGGCCGGCGCGTGGACCTCGCTCGTCTTGACGACCGTCCGGTGCGTGCTCGGCCGATTCAGCATCCACGCCGCGAAGCCCGCAGAGAGCGTCATGCAAAGGGCGCTGCAGACCAGATCGGCGATCGTGCTCGGAAGAGAGAAGTTGCGTGACGAAGCGTAGAGGCCGAAGTTGATCCCCGCCCAGTAGAGCGAGCCCATGATGGCGCCGGACTCGAGGCCGGAGACCACGCCCTTCGCGCCGGACCACCTCACGACGACCGTGATGAAGAAGCCAAGTGCGAGCGCGGACGCGATGAGGGCCCAGGGCACCAGCTCATCGAGGCCCCGGTTGAGCTGGCGCAGGAACTCGGGTGGACCGGCGGGGTGCGCGGCGAAGAAGTCCTTCAGGAAGAGCACGAACAGCCCCGCGTGGAGGAGGAGGTTGAGCGCCGAGGTCAACAGCCCCGTGAGGAGGAATCGCGCGTTCATGGGTCACCTGCCGTTCGACGCCGATCGGTCTCGCACGAACCGCGCCTGCGGCAGCGCTCGCTCGAGCCGCGGGTCGGGTCGAAGAGGGGGCGACCTCGGCCGGGCGGATCGCGCAATCGGCGGCGGCCTCTCGCAAGAACTGCGTCCAAGCGCCCGAGCCGTCGGGCCTTCCCGCGTCGTCCGGGGAAGCTCGGGATCTCATGCGACCGCTGCACATGAACTGCTCGGCCGCCCCGGCGACGCAGATCGAGCGCCTCGAGCGCCTCGAGATCCTTCGCCAACGCGACGGGGATCTCCGCGGCCTCCCCCCGTGACCCGAGTGGGTGAGCGCCTCGGCTCGCTTGCCGAGTGAGATCCCCCAGAGCGCGCGCGACTCGTGCGTGACGAAGCTCTCGCCGACCCCCGATCGGCTCGCGCTCCTCGGGCTTTCCATTCGCGCACGCTCTATCATCGGACGATGCGTTCGGTGGTCGCCTTCGGGATGGCGCTCGTGTCGATTTGCGCTGCTTGCCAGAAGAAGCAAGAACTCGCAGCCGCATCCGGCGTGCAGAAGAGCAACCCGCCGACCGGGGCGAAGTCGATCGAAGCGCCGAAGCCGAGCGGACCGTTCTCGGCGACGCTCGCGGGCACCCATTTCGTGTTCAAGAGCGCGTGGGTGAAGCCAGAGCGCATCAATACCTATGAGATGGCGACCCTCGTCCTCTCGGCGGGCACGCAATCGTGTGGAGGGGGCGACGACGCGCTCCGCATCGAGCTCACGCTTCACGCTGGGCCGGGCGGTCGTCTGTTTGCGGGGGACCCGTACCCTCTCGACATGATCCAGCTGGAGCCGCCGAAGAAGTTCGTCGACATCTACCGCATCATGTCCCCGTACCTCGAGCTCCAGCTGGACAAGGGCGCGACCATCACCAAGGGCGAGCACGTCAAGGGACGGCTGGAGTTCGACTTCCGGCAAGGTGGAAAGGCGTATCAGGGCTCTGGAACGTTCGACGCCCTGGTTTGCGAGACGGGGACCCTCGTGGCGCTTGCCGAACCGAAAGACACGGGCCCCCTCGTGGGCTCCGCGGGAGGCGGAACCTTTGTCGCGAAGAACGCCATCGCCACGCTTCGCCACGACGAACAGAACAACATCGACTACATCGACGACCTGTCGTTCTATTCCAGTGAAGTGACGTGCGCGGACGCCGACACGGCGAAGACGACGCGCCGACCGCGCCTCCTCTTGCCCCATCGCCTCGGCGTCACCAGCCGACGCCAGTACCTTGGAACGACGATACCGATGGTGTTCTCGTATGCGGCGGCGGCGGACGACTACGTCCAACTCGACGAGGGATGGATCCGCATCGATGCAGTCGAGCTCCGAGCGGGCGGCACCCTGAAGGGCGCACTCTCCGTCGAGCCGAAGAGCTTCTCTTCCGCCGGTAAGGCGAAGTTCGCCGGCAGCTTCTCGGCGACGATCTGCCAAGACTGACGCTCATTCGCCTGCGTCACACATGCGAAGGGGGATAGAAGTCCAAGCGGCTCCGCCTTCAAGCCTCCCGCTCGGCCGCGCGCGCTCCTTGAATCGCCGCCCGCACCACCGCAGAGGGCTCGCCCCCCGCGACGATGGGGAGAGCCCGGGCAAGAGCCCTTACGGGTCAGGCGCTCGCTGACGCGCGCGCCTATCCGGAGGCGCAGGCGCACGCGCAGGCGCAGGCGCAGGCGCAGGCGCAGGCGCAGGCGCACACACAGGCGCGCGCGTCAGCGAGCGCCTACGCGCAGGCGCAGGCGCAGGCGCAGCTCACTGCCTGTGCGCCGCGAGCCACCCGCGCACGAGCTCTGCGACGAGCTCGGGCTTCTCCCACTGGAGAAAGTGCCCCGCCCCCTCGATCGTCTCCCGCGCAAAGGGCCCGTCGAAGTAGCGGTGCTGATCCCGCCCGACGTCCGCCCCGATGCACCCGTCCTCGCGCCCGACGAGGTAGAGCGTCGGCGTCGCAATTCGCGGCCACTTGCGCGCAGCATGGCGCAGCATCGCGCGGTAGTACTCGAGCGCGGCCGGGCGGAGCGCCTGCTTCACCTCGCGGGTGTCGGCGCGGAGCGAGGGCGACCAGGTGCGAAACAACCGGTCGACGAACGCCCAGTCGTTGCGCGCCACGATTCGCTCGGCGAACGGCAGCTGGAAGAAGAACATGTACCAGCTGCGCCGGAGCTGGGCCGGATCCTCGAGGAGCGCGCGCGCGAACGACGACGGGTGCGGCACCGAGAGCGTGACCGCCGCCGCGGTCCGCGACCCCGCGGCGAGATAGGTGAGCATCGCGCCCCAGTCGTGGCCGACGATTGCATAAGGAGTCGATGGAGACAGCGCGTCGCCGAGCGCGCGCACGTCGGCCGCGAGCGAGTCGATGTCGAACGGCCCCTCGAGCACCGACGGCGCGTAGCCACGGAGGAACGGCGCGACGCAGCGATAGCCCGCCATCCGCTCCATCACCGGCAGCCACGCGTGCGGCGTGTCGGGGAAGCCGTGGAGGAAGAGGACCAGCGGCCCTTCCGCAGGGCCCCGCGAGAAGTACGCAAACCTACCGCGCGGCGTGTCGAGGAACTTCATCGGCGAGGTAGCTCCATCTTGGCGCGATCGCCCCACGGACACTCGAACGCGGTCGGCTTGGTCAACACCCACAGCACCGGGATCGCGGGCGGCGCGGCGGGGAACTTTCCCTGTCCGTCGGTGAAGTACACCACGCCGTCGAAGCCGGCGAGCTGCTCGAACACCGGCCGGAGATCGGTGCCGCCCCTGCCCTTCACCGTCGCGAGCGCGCCCTCGAACGGATAGATCCGGGTGATCTCGACGTCGCACTCGGCGACGGTGATCCGCGCGTGCTCGGCGACGCGCTCGAGCTGCTTGGCGATCTCCGACAGCTCGCGCTCGCTCATGCTCATCGAGGTGTCGATCGCGACGAGGAGCGACGGACGGAGCACCGGACGCGGCGCCCAGATGCGCCCGGGGACCTCGCCGACCCGGCCGGGGAACCGCCGGCTCGGCCGCGCCCAGGTGTGCACCGGCGCGCGCGCCCGCGCCACCA
>JALHOE010000014.1 GCA_022843175.1 Deltaproteobacteria bacterium | reverse complement strand
CAAGGGGTATCGCGAGACCGGCGCCGCGTCAGCCGCGCCGGCGCCGGTGACGGCCAAGCCTCCGCGCCCCACCCTCGCCGGTCCGGCCAGCGCCGCGCTGGTCAACGGCGACAAGGCCGCGGGCGCGCGTTACGTGCGTCCGGGCTTCGCGTTCGAACCCGCCCACGACCTCGAGTTCGCGCTCGGGTTCCCGCACTTCCGCACCCTCGTCGACGGCGATCCCGACGACGCGAAGATCGCGGCCAACACCAAGGCCCTCTTCAAGGGCGTCGACGCGCTCAGCGCGCGGCTCACCTTCCCGCGCGGCATCGCGATGGCGCTCGCCCGCGTCGGCGCCTCCCCCAAGGTGCGGCTACACATCTGGGGGGCCGACGCCGACAAGCTGGTCGCCCGCAAGGATCCGATCGACCGCGACGAGGCCAAGAAGATGCTCACCGCGCTCCTACGGGCGCGCGAGCCCGTCACGCCGGCAGCGCACACGGTCGTGTTCATCGTCGAGGCCACGATCGGTCCCGACGCGGTCGCGGAGATCGTGGTCGACGCGGCGGAGGGGCTCGACAAGCCGCCCCACTTCGGCGCGAACCTCCTGCGTCAGCTCGGCTTCGTGTTGTTGCGCGTCGAGGCGAAGCGCGCGAGGGCGCTCCGGGAGCGGCTGGAGGAAGTGTTCACGAAGTGGGCACGCGTCGCGTTCGGATCGACCGAGCTGCCGCCTCATCGAGGGAGCGAGAGGACCGGCGCGCTCCGGAGCCTCGATCTCATCCTCCACGGACGGCTGGGCGCCGAGCGCAGCCTCCTGCGGGTGCAGGAGGGACTCGATATCCACGGCGTCGAGCACGTCCTCGACGACCGGGAGTTCGTCGCACAGATCGTCCTCCAGGAGATGAGGTATCCGAGCGCGATGCGGGTGTTCCCCGACGCGCGCCTCGCGTTCCTCGGCGGCCCCACCGTCGTCGACCACTACCGACGCCGGCTCGCGACCGTGAAGCTCGCAGCCGACCACAAGTACATCGTCGAGACCTTCGGTCGCATCCGCGACGAGAGCGTCGTCGAGCTGATGCGCACGATGTCCACGACCTCGAAGGCCCGTAAGGAGGCGACCGAGTGGTTGCGCGTGCACGCCGACTACGCGGCGGCGCGCGAGCGTGCCGCAGGACGAATCACTTCTTGAGCGTCGCGAGGACAGACTTCGCCGTCGCGGCTCTCGGGCCCTTCTGTTGACGCAGCAACGGCGCGGCGAACTCCGCGTGGCGCTTGAACCAATCCATCGCCGCGCGCTTCGCGCCGGAGTCCACCATGGCGAGCATGTGCGGGACGATCTTCGGGCTCTGGATGCGGCCGTAGTGCTCGACCAACATCGCGTCGGTCGCGGGCGCGCCCGGAGCTACGTAGCGCTCGATCCACTTCTGCTCGAGGTCGAGGACCGACTCGCCGCCGAGGAACGTGAGACGCGCGAGGGGCTCGGTTCCTCCCGGGTCGTCACCGCGAGCCTTGAGCGTGTCGAGGACGAACGCGGGGTCGTCGTGAACGAAGAGGAGCGAGGAGCGCGACGGTTTGCCCGCGGCCGCTCCGTCTCCGCTGCGTAGAGCCGCTTCCCTGCCGTGGAGGATCAGGTCGAGCGTTCGAAGGATCCGCAGCGGGGTGACGCCGGCGGCGTTCTTCTTCTCGGCCTTCATGGACTTGCCCGGCATCTTCGCGACGCCGGCGTCGAAGATCTTGCCGAGCCTCTTGAGCAGCCCCTCGGAGACATCGCCTCGGACGCGGAGGAGCACGAATCCGAGCGACTGCGTCGCCGCGTGGAACTTCGGTCGGTCGGCGACCAGCTCGGCCGCAGGGAGACGCTCGAGCGCTTCGACGAACGCCGTCGCGACCGCGTCGGGGCCGACGAACGCCTCGAGCAGGTAGACGAGGACGGGGAACGACGACGGCAGATACCAGTAGCTCGTCGGCTGTAGGTGCTGGAGGACGATCTCGCGCGCTTCGCTCTCGCTCGGCGGGCCCTTCTGGTCGACGAACGGCTTCGCGTGAATCGGCCACTTCGAGAGCGCGTCCCAATCGCCCTCCCTCGCCGGTCGGAACTGGAAGCTCCGCACGAAGCGAAGCGCGAGGCTCTCTGGCTGCGCGACCTCGAACTCCCCGATGCGGTGGATTCCGAGCTTCCACTCCGGGAGCTTGAACTTCGGCTCGTTGGAGAGGAACCGCACATGGGGGAAGCCGAGCGCCCACGCGAGATCGTCGGCGTCGTCGAAGCCGAACCCGGGCCTCAGCCACTGGCCGCCGACGGCAGCCGTGCCGTGATCGAGGGCGCGGGTGTAGATGCCCTTGGTGTCTTTCGCACTTCGTTTCTGCGCCGCCACGAGGGCGGCAGAGTAGATGCTCGGACGGCTGCGCTCAACGTCCGTCCGAGGCGCGGAGCGGCGCGCGTAACGCGGTCGGCGCCGTCCAGACGGATGGAGGTCGCGCCACTACTCGCGTCGGCGTACGCTTGTTTGTTTCTTCGCTCGCGCTGCAGTTGAGTCATGGCAAGGACCTCACCGGCACCGAACATCCCCCCGATCCCCGGCATGTGTCCGGGCGTCGCAGTGCTCGCCGGCAACGGCGACGGCGGCGGCGGCAGCGGCAAGGGGGGCAAGAACGGCAAGGGCAAGAAGGGCGCCGGTACGGGCGACGGCGACGAGGACGCCAGTGGAGATGGCACCGGCGCCGGCGAGTGCGGCGATCCCGTCTGTCCAGTCACGGGCAAGGTCTTCCTCGAGTTCCTCGACTTCGCCTTCGCCGGGCCGTTTCCCCTTCGCTGGATCCGTCACTACAACTCGCGCGGCAGCGACCGCGCGGGTGATCTTGGCCACGGCTGGTCACACCCATTCGGCTGGCGGGTCCACCTCAAGCGGCGCGCGGCGCTCGTCTACGACGACAAGCATCGAGAGCAGCGCTTCGAGACGCCACCGCGCACCGGCGAGCCCGTGTGGAACGGCTTCGCATGGAACCTCCGCCGCCATCAGGACGGACTCCTTCTCCGCCTCCCAGACGGCCGCTCCCTGTCGTTCACGCGATCGCCAGCCGCGACCGATTGGTTCCTGCTCACGAGCATCGCCGACAAGAACGGCAACGCCATCACGCTTCAGCGCGACGCGCGCGGCACGATCGTCGCGCTGATCGACTCCGCGGGACGCCCCTACCGCTTTCAGTGCGATGGTGCTGGCCGAATCAGGTCGATTGCCGTGGCGATCGAACCCTCGCACCAACAGTGGATGGAGGTCGCGCGCTACGAGTACGACGCCGCCGGTAACCTCGCCTCGTTCACGGACGCCGAGTCCTTCGTCTTCCGCTACTCGTACGTTCGCAACCTCCTCGCGGAGCACCGGACGGCTTGCGGGCTCTCGTACTGCTACCGCTACGACGGCGTGACCGCCGAGGCGTCGTGCGTCGAGACCTGGGGAGAGTACGTGGGGCAGATCGACTCCGCTCTCGACACCCCGATCCCGCCGCGGCCGTCGGACGGCCCTGACACCCGCAAGGTCAAGGGCATCAACTACCGCCGCCTCACGTACATGAAGCAGCTTCGCTACACCGAGGTCGAGAACGGCCTCGGCGGCGTCGAGCGGTACTTCGGCGACGAGACCGGGCGGGTCGTCAAGCACGTCACCTTCACCGGTGCGGTGAAGGATTTCGCATTCGATCCCCAGAGCGGCGCCGTGATCGCTTACAGCGATGAGCTCGGCGCGGAGCGCCGGGTCCTCACGACCGAGAGCGGCGGGCCGCTCGGACAAGTGGGCCCGGATGGCAAGGGCGTCGTTACGCGAGTGACGGAGGATGGCAGCCACCTCTCCTTCGACGAGCTACGCGGCACGACCACCGAGCGGCGCTTCGATGAACGCGGCAACCTCGTCTACGCACGGTACGCCGACGACACCATCGAGGAATGGACGTACGACGCCCGGGGCCTCGTGGTGGAGCAGCGCGAGCGCAGCGGAGCCGTCTTCTCCTACCGCTACGACGCGCAGGGCAACCCCGTTCGGGTCCTCCACGGATCAACCCTCCTGTTCGAGAGCGAGTTCGATTACCTCGGGCGCCGTGTGCTCGCGGTGGACTCGGCTGGCGGACGGACCGAGTGGCGCTACGACGCGCGCAGCGAGATCGTGTGGAAGTTGCACGACGACGGCTCCGAGATCCGAATCGTGCGCGACGCGAACCGCGACCCCGTTTCCATCGAAATCGCGGGCTCGGTGCGGCGCATCGAGTACGGCGGCTTTCGCTGGGCCACCAAGATCACCGAGCCCGACGGGAGTGAGTGGCACTACCGATACAACGTCGAGGGCAACCTCGTTCGCATCGTCAACCCGCGTGGACAGGAGCTCACGCAACAGTACGACCTCGCGGCACGGTGGATCGGGTGCACCACGTTCGAGGGCATCGAGCTCGCCTCGGTGCGCAACGAGTACGGACAGACCAGCAGCCATACGAGGCCCACCGGCACCGACGTCCGCAGCTACGACGAGCAAGGACGGATCATCGGCGCCGAGATGCCCGACGGCACCGCTGTCAGCGTCGAGTACGGAGCGTGGGGGCCGATCAAGATCGACAACGGCATCGTGCCACTCGAGCTCGAATACAACGCAATGGGCGTTATCGAGCGCGACAAACAGGGCAAGCTCGAGCTGCAACTCGAGTGGCGAGGAGGCTCGCTCGCGAAGGTCAAGACCAACGCCGGGCTCCCGGTGGCATACGATCACGACGCGTTCGGCGATGTGACGCGAATCCGAGTCGGATCCGTCGACGTGCGGCAGGAGCCGTCCGGCACCGACTGGCTCACGTACCTCGGCAAGGGCCTGGTGCTTCGCCAAACCTATACGCCAACGATGTTGCTCCGCCGCCAGGTCCTGGCGCGGTTCGATCCAAATATCGCGCTCGACCGGCGCGCGACGAGCGCCGACCCGAACGTCGTCTACTGGAGCACCTACGACTATAGCGATCGAGCGATCGTCACCGGCGAGCGTCATTCGGACGGCCGATCGGTCGAATACGAGCTCGACGCGGCCGACCGCATTCGCGAGCGTCGCGCCTACCGCAACGGCATCCTCGTCGCCGAGGAGCGGCTCGCGTACGACCTCGCCGGCACGCCGCTCGTTCCTGGCGCGAAGTACGACGCGCTCATGCGCCCTAGCGAGCTTCGCGGCGAGACGTTCGAGTACGACGAATCAGGACGGCTCTCCCGCCGCATGACAGACGCGGGCGAGTGGCGATACGAATGGGACGCGCACGACAACCTCGTTCGCGTCGTCGCGCCGACGCACTTGGTCGAGCTCGACTACGACGGCCGCGGGCGGCGCTGTCGAAAGCGCGTTCGTCGTGACGACCAGCTCGTGAAGTCGGTCCGATACGGTTGGTCGAACGACGTCGTGCTGCATGAGGTCGACGACCTCGAAGGGCAGACGCGTACGTACGTGCGCCGAAACGACGCGTGGTTCCCGTCGGGCCACGTCGACGCGCGCGGAGGGGATGAGACGGCGTGCTTCTATCTCACGGGGCCCTCGAACGCGCCGGCGATCGCCTTCGACGACAGCGGACGGGTCGTGTGGGACGCGGAGACCACGGTCTTCGGGGTCTTGGACACGACGGTGAGCGACGTCGACGTCACGGCCCGGTTCGCCGGCCAATTCTGGGATGAGGACGTCGGCCTGGTCTACAACCGCAAGCGTTGGTACGACCCGCGCCTCGGCGTATACGTCTCGCCCGATCCGCTCACCGTCGAGGGCAATCCCAACCCGCGCGACTACGTCCCCAATCCGACTCGCTACGCGGACCCGATGGGCGAGGTGCGCGGAGACGGCTACGACCCGCCGCGCCCGACGCGGACGCGGCCATTCGGTAGTCCGCCGGATGGTTGGGCGAGGCCCCCGCGACCTGGCCCCGGCGGGATTAATACGGGCTACTTGAGCGGGCCCGGCCACTGGGCGACGAACGGCACGCCAGCCTGCCCCGGTTGGGTGAACTGCCCGCCGGGAGCCCTGAACGCCGCCGGTAATCCGCTCGCCAACGCGGTTGTGGAGACGGGCCCGGGCGCCGGCATGACAGTCCGCGACGCGATCGATCAGGCCGGCCGCACCTATGGCTGTCATAGCTGCGGTTCGAGGAATCCCAACGGTCCGGACGCGACAGACACCACCGGTCACTTCGTGCCCGACCATCAGCCACCCGCCTGCATGCACACGCCGCGCAACGGCAGCCGCGGCGTCAACCGCGGCGACATCGGCGGCGACGGTGTGCGCTTGCTTCCGCATTGTCGCCAGTGCTCGGGCGCGCAGGGACGAGGTCTCGGCACCGAGTCGCGAAGCACGAGCCAGGCGGAGTTCAACCGCCGCGGCGCCGCAGCAATCCGCACCAATCGCGGACTGCCATAGAGCTACAATCGGAGCGATGGCACTGAGTATCGAACGGGGCCGCGAATCGGTGAGCCGGTGCGGCTGCTGCGGGAAGATCTCGCACACAATCCGCGGATTCCTCGGAGACGACTCGGGCCCCTACGGCGTCTACTTCGCCGGGTACACCGAGAAGCACGAAGACGGCATCGGCACGCTCATCATCTCGCTCGGCGACTGGAGCGAGAAGGCGACACCGAAGGACCGGCAGGCGATCCTCCTGCGCGTCCGCGGACCGAAGATGGAGATGATGGTCGGCGGCCCCAACCACTCGCCGTGGAACGACGTCGGCGTGCTCGGCGAAATTCTCCCGCGCGAGAGGGCGCTCAAGCATCCGCGCCTGCAGGACTACTATCACGCGGCCGATCACATCGTCGCCGAGGACGAGCGGTTCACGAAGTACTTCACGGGCTGAGGACGACGGGAGCGAGAAGCTACTCCACGGCGGCCTCGGCCTCGTCGAACACTTCGGCCAGCTCCTCTGCGCGTTCCTCACCGACGCGCGCGCGCAGCTCGTCCCACGGAATCGGCCGCTGGGTCGCGTCGAGGCCCACCGCATCGACCCGAAAGAAGTGCCCGGCGTATTCGCCGCGCGGTTGGTCGGCGGATTCTCGGATGTCGTAGAACGAGGCGATCGCCGCTTCCATCGCGGCGCGGGCCGCGTCGTCGTCGGCGCCTGCGTCGGCGACGGCCTCGACGAACCATCGACCGAGCGCGTCGAGCGCGGCCTCGCGGGCGGCAGGGGTGGTCAGGCTCTCGAGGCCGACGGGCGCGCGGCTCGATGCGGGCCGTGACATGGACTGAGGATGCGCCGGAGCCGCAACCGATGGAGTTGCACCCGACATCAATGCCAGGGCCGCTGCCGCGGCATTTCCGAGATGGAGCCGCGCTCGACCCACGTCGCCATGGCTCGCGTCGAACGGTGTCCTCGCGAGCTCGGCGAGCTCGGCGAGAATGGGGCGGAAGCCGGGATCGGCGCTGGCCCAGTACGGACGACCGGCGTCGATGATCGCGCGCGCATGCTCGAGCGCGTCCAGGGACTGGAGGTCGACCCGGGAGAGCGCTGGTCCGAGGAGCTCGAGCGATTGTCTGCCGCCCGCGCGGAGGATCGCGCCGGCGGCGATCATCGCGAGCGCGCGCTCCGTCGGCCGAAGATCGAGGACGTGCCGTTGGGCGAAATGGAGCACGGCAGGCGACGGCGTCGACACCAGCGCGGCCGCGACCTGGTCGCGAAACGGAGGGCTGCCCGGGAGCGCCGCGAGCGCGCGCTCCTGACGGAGCGGATCGCGCGCCACGATCGCGAAGAGCGTCGTGAGCGTGCCCTGTCGAGCGTTGCGCGCCATGACCACGTCGAGGCGCGCCGCATCCCAGCGCTTTCGTTCGGCGAGGCTCGGCGCCGTCGAGGAATCGAAGTTCTCGGGCAGGTGGCCGAGGTCGAAGCCGATCCGTGAGAGCAGCTCGGCTGCCTCTGCCGGATCGATCGCTCGCTCCGTCAGCGAGGCTCTTCGCTGGGTGGCCGCGAACGCAGTCGCGGGCTCGCGCGCCAGCCGCTCGATCTCGGCGAGCTCGTCGAGCAGGGACGAGCCCGACGGCAGCGGAGGAGGAGGCGAGCCGACCTCGGGAGCGGCCTTCTTCTTCGCTGCCATCGGCGATTCGCTACTTCTTCTTCGGGGCTTTGGCGGGAGCGCCGTCCAACGGCTCGAGCGGCTGCTCCGCTCGGGGGTGCTCGAGGCGGGGGCCATCGCTCTTCGACAGCCCGTAGTTGAACTTCACCTTCGGCATCGTCGTTTGGAGGGCGCTCTTCTCGGCGTCGCTCAGATCGTCGCCATAGACGTCGACCTCGCGCAGCTTCTTGGCCGCGGTGAAGTAGTTATCCGGGGCCTTGAGGAGGTAGGCATCGACGCCGAGTCGGGTGAGCTTCTTCTGCTGCAGGATGAGGCGGATCGCCGTCCAGATGAACCCGCCCTTGGGCGGACACTCCGTGGAGAGGTCGTTGTCGCCGAGCTGGAGGTCGACCAGGGCGGAGGGGCTGAAGCCAGCCGGCATGTACTTGATGCGGTTGCCATGCGCCTCGAAGCGCTCGAGCTGCTTCATCCAGGCGAACCACTTGTCGATCTCGACGATCGCGTTGCGCCCGAAGTAGACCTCGCGCAGAGCCTTGAGCTTCTCGAAGCTCGGCATGACCTCGAGCTGGTTCGAACGAGCGTCGAGGACGGCGAGCTTGGTCAGACCGTCAAGCGGCGGCAGCGCCTTGAGCGCGTTGTGCGAGACGTCGAGTCGTTCGAGGTCGGTGAGCTTCGCGACCTCCGGCGGCAGCTCGTCGAGTCGGTCGTTCGGCGATCCGCGGAGGTCGAGCGTGGTGACACCTGCAGGCTTCGCCAATGCGGCTTCGAGCCGCTTCAGTAGGGTGCTCATGGCGAGGGATCACAGCAAATGCGCCGGCATGACGCCAGCGGCAACAAGCGATGCCGTCGTGTTCTGGATCGCCGCCGAGCTCGGTGGAGGCGATGGATTGGCCGAGTTGAACGCGCCCTGCGCCTGTCCGGCCAGGCCGCTGTTCGTCGAATTGTGCTGTGAGGCTGCGGATTGCTGGCCGCCCTGCTGACGCGCGCAGGTCAAGCAGTGCGGATAGAGGCGCACCGTCCCCGTGAAGCCGCCCGGCGCGGAGTTCTGCTGGCTGATGGGCGGCTGGTGGTCGGGGATGAAGTGGCCGCTGGACGTGCCCGGGTTCTGACTGCCACAGCCGTGACAGCCGTGCGCGTAGCCCGCGGCGTCGACGCCACGACGAAGGTCAGCGGGGAAGTTACGTGTGTTCGCGGCGCCGGCGAAAGGTCCGGTCGCCTCGACGAAGCCGGGGACGGAGATCGGTGCGCCGCCGCCGGGTGGCGTGAACATCGCGCCGGCGCCCTGCGCGTTCGGCCCGGGGACCAACGTCGAGGTCGAGGTGCCGGGCGCGCCGAAGCCCGCCGGCATCCCCGGGATGCCCGCGCCGCCCACCCCGGGGATGAGGCCCGTCGGGTCGACGAACCGCGTGGGGTTGGGCACGTAATCGCGCGGGGTGATCCAGCCCTCGACGAGCCGCGGGTCGGGGCTGAGGAACTGCGCGGTGCGGGGGTCGTACCAGCGCCGGTAGTTGTAGGCGAACCCGACATCCTCGTCCCAGTGCTGGTTGAGCAAGCGCACGGAGACGTCGATGCTGCGCGTGGTCTCCGTGTAGTCGCCGAAGAGCGTTCGCTCGGCGTCCCACACGACCTTGCCCTGCGCATCGACGACTCGGTCGACCGCGCCCACCTGATCGGTCAGGTAGTAGTACGCGGTCTCGGTGCCGTCGGCGCTGCGGTCGACGTGTGCGAACGGCTCCCAGTGGTTCTCCTCGCGAACGTACGTCCGCGTCGCGCCCGAGAGTTCGTCCACCTCGTGGAGGACGAGGTTGTTCGCCCAGACGTAGCGGGTGTGCTTGCGCAGCTGCTCGTCGACGAACACCTTCTTCGCGACACGCCGGCCGCGGCCGTCGTAGCCGAGCTCCACGCGCTTCTCGCCGTCGACGACACGCAGCAGCTCACCCGTCGAGCTCCACTCGTATCGAACGACTCCGGTGTCGGTGACGCGCTCGATGAGCTGGCCGGTTTCGTCGTAGACGCGAGTCTCGTTCCCGATCTCGACGGGCCGCATCTGCGAGTCGTACCGGGCACCGGGGACGAGAGCCGTACCGGCCGCATCGTAGTTCCACCGCTCCTCGCGCGGGATGGAGCCCTCGATGATCCGCCGCACGACCACCTGGTCGGCACCGTTGAGGTCGTACTCGACGAGGCGACCATTCGCGTGCGACTCGCGCCGCAGCATGTGCCCCGTGTCGTACTCATAGCGAACCTCGTCGAGACGCGTGCCCGCGTCGTTGGCGAGCCGCAGCGTGCGGCGTGCGAGCTGCCCGTCCGCGGCGTACTCGCGCTCGATGACGAGCTCTCCGAGTTGGTCATACCAACCGGCCGTTCCGGGGATATTCTTGCGGACATTGATCGCCTTGCCGGCGACCACGCGGTCCACCCAGCCGGCCGCAGTGCGCGTGTAGCCGACCGCAACTCCGACGTCGCTCGCAACGATGGTGGGGTGCGCGCCGATCCAGCCAATGCGGACCTCGTGAGGCCCCTGCACCTCGCGGAGGGGCTGATGAATCCGATCGGTATAGGTCTCGGTGCGTTCGGTGCCGGTGTCGACGACGACGCTGAACTTGATGGGATCGATCTCGATCGCGATCGCGCCCTCGGGCGTTTCGGCGCCGATGAGGTTGTTGTCCTGGTCGAACACCCGCTGCTCGCGGCCCTGCGGTCGGTCGACCCAGATCGGATTCGACATGAGGTCGTACCCCGCGGTGAGGCGCACGCCCTCCCAGGTCTCGACCTCGATGCAGCGCTTGGCGCTGTCGAACCACTGGCGCAGCGTCTGCCCGCGGCCGTTCACCGCGCGAACGATGTTCCCCTCGACGTCGTACTTCGTCGTGAACGAGCGGCCCCCCGGATCCACCGTCTGCGTGAGCCAGCCGACGCCGCCGTATACGAACGTCCAAATGCGTCCGCAACGATCGACCCGGGTCGGCTTGCGGAGCCCGTCGCGCTCCACGTGGATGAGGCCACCGTTCGGCATGCGCACGGCCGATATTTCGTTGCGGCGGTCCCAGGCGAACGCCCAACGCTTGCCGTCGGCGTACACGCACTCCACGCAACGACCGAGGTAGTCGTAGTGAAATGTCTCGGCGGGCAGCCCACGTCGCTCGCGACGCACGAGGTTGCCCATGTCGTCGTACGTGAAGTAGGTGATTCCTCCGTCACGGCTCACGGCCTGCGTGACGAGGCCGCGTGCGTCGCGCTCATACTCCTCGATGGTGTGATCGGGGTGCAGCACCATCCGCAGATTGCCGGCCGGGTCGAGTTTGCGACGGACAAGGGTGCCGCGCGCCTCGTCGAACCACCACTGAAGCTCTTCGTGGTCGAATTTGTGGATCACGCCCTCGGGCGTGACGATGCGATCGACGCCTCCGGTCGGCGCTGCGCGCGCGTTGCGCTGCTCGCCGTTCGGCATCGTCTCGTAGATGCGGTCTCCGGTGCGTTCATCGTACGCGTACTCGGTCACGCCGCCCGCCGAGTCGACCTTCTTGACCAGCCGATTCCTCGCGTCGCCGAAGAAGCGCGTGACCCCGCCGAGGCCGTCGACCATCTCCGTGTAGTGGTCAGCCTTCAGGTACGTGAAGTGGACGTAGTTGATCCCCTTGACCACCGGACGGCCGGCCAGGCTCTCCGGCTGCGCCGGAGGCCACACGTCGAGCGCCGGATCGGGTTGGTCTCCGTAGTCTCCCCACGACTCGACGCACCAGGCGTCCGACAATCGGGCGTCGTAGCGATAGTGGTACGTGAGCCCCGTCGGCGTGATGTGCTCGGTGAGCAGATTGCCGTCGTACGCGTATCGCCAGACGAAGCCCTCGGCGTCGGTGAACGCGACGAGTCGGCCGTCGCGGTCGTAGGCGTAGCGGCCGACCTCGATCGCCGAGGTGTGCTTCGCGTCCTCGGGGACGGCGATGGCGACGACCCGCCCCGATGCGTCGACCGAGACGTGGAACGGACGACCGGCGGAGTCGATGATCCGCTGGAGGCGACCCTTCTGATCGCGTTCGATGCGGATGCGATTGCCGTTGCGATCGCCGAGGCTCGTGAGCCAGCCGCGCTTGCCGCTCACGGCGAACTCGCGGAACTGGCCGTCGGGCGTATAGAGCACGAAGCCGTCTTCGTCGGTCCGAGAGAGCCGCCAGCCAAAGGCGTTCGTGACCGGCTCGGCAGACTTCGGCCGCTCGAACGTCTGCTCACGACCACCCTCGTCGATGACGATGACGCGACGGCGGCTGACGGCGATGCTCCACGCCAGCGCGTGCGTCCAACCGACGCCGAAATCTCCCGAGAGCAGCAGCCGCGAGCTGTACGAGCGGATCAGACGCAGGGGGAGCGGCCCGGGGGAGCCGAAGTCGTAGACATCGAGGAAGACTCGACCCGAGACCGGGCAAATCGGATCGCCCTGACCGTCACCACCGTTCGCGCCGTCGCCGCTCGCGTCCTCGTCGTCGTCGTCGGTGCCCGCGCCCTTCTTGCCCTTACCGTTCTTGCCGCCCTTGCCGCTGCCACCCCCCCCATCGCCATTGCCGGCGAGGACAGCGACGCCTGGACACATTCCGGGAATCGGGGGGATGTTGGGGGCCGGAGACGTACGAGCCATTCGCCAAGCCTATCGGAGTCGCCGGGGATCTGCGCGTATCGGAGGTGGAGCGCGGTGGCCGCTGAATACCTGACACGAGGCTTGCATGACCGACGGTCCGGATGGCGTTGAAGCCGACCCGCGCCCCCTCCCTCACGGACGCCATCCGCGGCGGGGGCGTACGCGAGCCCGACGCGCGTGGTCTGATGCCGCTCGAAACGGCCCGCGCGATCGTGCGTAGGGCCGCCGCGTTCCAGCGGGGCGAGGGACGACTCGTCGATGGAGCGCACGTCCTCGACAGCGATCGGCTGTGGGCCGCGCTTGTCTCGCTCGAGGACGGCGCGGAGTTCGTTCGCGAGGCCTCGCGCCTGGAGTGGAGGTTCCATCCGCGGGGCCGTGACAACGTCGACTTGGTCGTCCGCTATGGCGCCGCGATCCTGCCGTGGCTCCGCCGATTCGTCCGCGCGCGGGTGTTGATCAACGTGCCGTGGTGCGTCGCGCCGTGTCTCGTGCGGCTCGACGGGCAAGAGGTGTTCGACGTTCTATGGGGGGTGAGCACCGTCGCCGAGGCCGAGGGCGTCTCGCCTCCCGGCGAGCCGGACATGACCGCCAACCTGTTGGTCATCCAGTGGCTCTGGCACGATCCGGCGACGCGCTTTCCTCTCCTCGCGCTCCGCGCCGAAACCGGCGACCCGCGCGCCAACCTCATGCTGATGAGCCTCGCCCAAACCGCGTCGGGGCAGATCTTCGGGTGCGTGCGCGACGCGCTCGGCGAGGCACGCGCGGCGGCGATCTTCGCGCGAGCCCGCGCGCCGCGAGCGATCACCGCCGCAGTGATCCTCGCGGTGCTCGACGGCGGCGCATCGCAGCCCGGAGCGTGGCCGGTGTTCGACGCCGAGGAGCCGCACGAGGCGTATTTCGCGATGCGCCTGCTCGGTCTTCGCGCGCGCGAGGGCGACGGGTGGTGGATCGTGTTCGAGCGCGTCGAGGGCTCTTGCGAGGACGACGCGCGGGTTCGTCCATTCGTGTTCGGGGGCAGCGGGGCCGGGTGGAACGAGGACGCGTGCCGCCCGCTCGGCGTGTTCGAGGATCCGGAAGAGATCGTCGAGGGCGGCGTCGTCGTCGTCGGGCCACGCGGGCCGATCACGGTCTCGAACAAGGAACTCGCCGGCCTGTCTCCCGACAGGATGACGGCGCCCTTCATCCATCACCCGCGGCACACCCTGCTCGTTCGCGCCTACCTCGCGCACTTCCCCGACGCGTTCTGGATCGAGCTCGCCGACGCTGCGAGGGAGCTCGCGATCCCCGCGGACGCCGACGTCGTGGTGCACACGACGGCGTGGTCGCACCCGGTCTCCGGTCGCCCGAGCGAGTCCGCCGTCCTTCGTTCGCTCGCCGAGGCGCTCGCCGCGCGCGATCCCGCGAGGTTCACGCCGGGCGAGCCGAACACGGACTGGCGTCTCTACGCGACCTACCCCGTCGCCCGACTCACGCCTCGATGATGAACTGCAGCTTCTGCGCGAGGTCCTGGTTCACGCGCTCGAGCGCCTTCTGCTGCGCGACCGCGGCGACCTTGCTGCCGATGTTCGCGTAGCAGACGCCGAGGTCGAAGCGGATCTCGGGATCGTCCGGCGACACCAGCGTGGCCTGCTGCAGGTAGGGGATCGCCTCTTTGTGGCGACCGAGCTCGATGAGCGCCGTCGCCGCCTTGCGACCCGCGAAGGGGTGCTCGGGGGCCGCGTCGGCGATCGCCGCGTAGACCTCGGCGGCGTCGGCCCAGCGCTTGAGCTGCTCGAGGATGCGCGCGCGCGCGAGCTGGAGGTCGGGATCGTTGAGCCCGAGCCGCACCGCGTGGGCGAACGCGGCCTCGGCCTCTTCGAGGCGGCCGGCCTTGGTGTAGCCGAAGCCGAGCGCCGCGCGGAGCGAGGCGTCTTGGGGCGCGCCGACGGCCGCTTGCTCGAACGCCTCGACCGCCTCTTGCGGGCGACCGAGCTGCACGTAGCTCACGGCGAGGCCGTAGTGCGCGTTGGCGTAGTTCGGATCGAGCTTCAGCGTGCGCACGAACGAGGCAGCGCTCTCGTCGAAGCGCTTGGCGCCCTGGAACGCCTGACCCATGCGGAAATAGAGCTCTGGATCGTTTGCCCGCTTCTTGAGCGCCTCGCGGTACACCTCGACCGCCTGGTCGAACTTGCGCGCGCCCTCGTACGCGCGACCGAGCGTGACGAGGAAGGCGACATCCTCGCCGCGCGTGGGGCGGAGCGACTCGAGCAGCGCCGACGCCTCGTCGTACCGGTCGGCGCGGAGGTAGAGCGCGGCCACCGCCTCGGTGGCGCGGACGTCGCCCGGCTTGTAGTGGAGGTACCACTCCCACGAGGTGGTGGCCTCCTTGAAGAAGCCCTTGCGCTCGTACGACGGCGCGAGGAGCTCGTAGGTCTCGACCGAGTCGGGCTTGACCGCGAGCACCTGCACCGCGTGCGACCACGCCTCTTCGTCGCGGTCGACCGCGATGAGGCAGCGCGCGAGCTCGAGCTTGAGCTCGGGGTCGTCGTCGAAGAGCAGCGTCTGCTCGAGGGCCGCGATCGCCTCTTCGTAGCGCTTGGCCTTGCGGAGGAGCACCGCCACCGGGCGATTGAGATCGCTCCGCTCGGGGTCGAGCGAGATCGCCTTCTGCAGCAGGTCGGCGGCCTGGTCGTCGCGGCCCTGGGCGGCGCAGGCGAGCCCGAGATCGGCCGCGACGCCCGCGTCGTTCGGACGCAGCTTGTGCAGCCGCTCGAGCACTTCGATCCGCTCGATCTGCTTGCCCGCCGCGTCGTACATGACCGCGAGCTTCTCGAGCGCCGGAGCGCAGTTGGCGTCGACCCGCAGCGCGAGACGATAGGCCTCGAGGGCTTCGGCGGTGCGGTTGAGCGCCGAGTAGGCGTCGCCGAGGGAGAGCCGCGGCTCGACGGTCTTCGGCTGGTTCTTGATGACCTCTTTGAGCTGCTCGATCGCCTCGGGCAGCCTTCCAGCGGCGATCAGCGTGCGCGCCTGCTCGAGCGCGAGCGACGAATCGCCGGGGCTCAGCTTCGCGAGCTTCTGCAGCGTGGTCGCCGCGCCGTTGTGATCGCCGACGGCGCGCTCGGCCTTGAGCAGCGCGGTGAGCGAGTCGCGGTCCTCGGAGGTGCGCAGGAGCGGGATCGACTCGCGATCGCGGCCGAGCGCCGCGAACGTGAGCCCGAGCTCGCGCGACAGGCCGGGGATGTTGGGACGAACGCGCGCGGCGCGCTCGAGGCGCTCGCGGGCCTTCTCGTACTGACCGCTCGCGCGCTTGAGGCGGCCGTCGTGGTAGAGCAGCTCGGCGTCGTCGGGGCGGGCGGCGAGCGCGTCGTCGAGGACGGCGGCCGCGTCGGTGTCGCGCCCGGCGGCGAGGAGCGATTGGGCGAGCGCGCCGAGCACCTCGGGATCGCCCGGGCTCAGCCACTGGGCGCGCTCGAGGACCGGCGCCGCGTCGGCGTGCTTGCCCGTCTGCGACAGCACGAGGCCGAGCAGGCGATGCGATTGCACGTCGTTGTCGTCGAGCCTCGTCGCCTCGCGGGCGCTCTGCACCGCGTCGTCGAACAGCCCGAGCGCGCGCTGCAGGCTCGCGAGGTGAACGAGCACGTCGGTCGCGGGGCGGGCCTTGGCCGCGCGGCGGAACGCGCCGATCGCCTCGTCGGTGCGCCCGAGCTTCTCGAGCAGCACGCCGTAGTCGAAGAGCACGTCGGCGTCGTTGGGGCGCGCGCGGAGCGCGACCGAGAACGCCTTGGCCGCGAGGTCGTTCTTGCCCTGGTCGACGTAGAGGTTGGCGAGCGAGACCGCCGCCGCGTCGTTGCGTTCGGCGATCGCCTCGAGGTGTCGCGCCGCCTCGTCCTTGCGACCGGCCTTGAGCGCGGCCTGCGCGGAGGCGAGGTGACCGGCGTCGAGCTTCTCGTTGGCGACGTTGAGCGCCCGCTGGGTGTCCGGCGCCGGACGAAGCCGGAGGCTCTCGGTCAGCGCGTCGCGCGCGGCCTCGTGACGGCCGACCGCGTTCCGCGCGGCGCCGAGGCGGTAGAGGATGTCGGCGTCGCCGGGGCGGAGCTCGTTGGCGCGTCGATAGGACTCCTCGGCCTCGCCCGGTCGCGACACGCTCTCGAGCGCGGCGCCGAGCGCGATGTGGAGATCGACGTCGTTGGGCGCGGTCGCGAGCGCGTCGCGCAGCGCGGTGACGGCCTCTTCGCCGGAGCCCGCAGACAAACGCGCGAGGCCGACCTTGCCGAGCGCCCAGCCCGGATCGAGCGCGAGCGCGCGACGATAGGCGTTGGCCGCGTCCTCGTTCTGCCCGGCGCGCGCGCTCGCCTCGGCGAGGAGCTTGAGGCTGCCGAGGTGATCGGGGCGCACGCGGAGCGCTTGCTTGAGCGCCGCCCGCGCCACGTCCCAGCGCGCGAGCTTGAACGCGACGAAGCCGCGTGAGTGGTGGAGATCGGCGTCGTCCGGGCTCTGCTCGATGGCGCGATCGATCTCCGGCAGCGACTCCTCGAAGCGCTCGCAGCGGATGAGCGCCTGCGCGAACGTGGTGCGCAGGTGGACGTCGTCGGGCCGGCCGTCGACGGCCTTCTTGAGGACGTCGATCGCCTCGGGCTCGCGACCGAGATCGATGAGCAGCTGGCCGAAGGCGGCGTAGCCGTCGAGCCACAGCGGGTCGGCGGCGAGCGCCTTGCGATAGGCGGCGAGCGCGTCGTTCGAGGCGCCGCACGCCGCGGCGTAGGCCTTGAGCGCGTCGAGATCTCCGGGGTTCTTCTTGACGACGTCGCCGAGGGCGCCGCGCGCGGTGTCGAGCTTGCCGGCGCGGAGCGCCGAGAACCCGAGGGCGCGTCGGCTCGCGTGGTCGTCGGGGTGCAGGCGCACCGCCGCCTCGAGCGCGACGACGGCCTCGTCGTGCCGACCGAGGCGCGCGAGCACGGCGCCGAGCGCGGCCTGGGAGGCGGCGTCGCTCGGGCGAAGCTTCACCGCGGCGGCGTACGCCGTCGCCGCCTCGGCGTCGCGCGCGCTCTGCTCGTACAAACGCGCGAGCGCGAGCTGGCCGTCGGCCCACTCGGGATCGATCTGCGTGGCCTTGCGGTGGGCGGCGAGCGCGTCGTCGAGGCGCTCGAGCTTCATGCACGCCTCGGCGAGCGCGACGAACACCTCTTTGGCCTCGGGCTTGAGCCGCGCGGTGCGCTGGAGGGCGATGCGCGCGGGCTCCCAGCGACCGAGCTTGCTGTGCACGATGCCGAGCGTGTGGAGCAGCTCGGGATCGTCCGGCTCGAGCTCGACGGCGCGCGCGAGCACCGTGCTCGCCTCCTCGTTGCGACCGAGGCGCACGAGCACCTTCGCGAGCGCGCCGTGGAGCGCGCCGTCCTCTTTGCGGAACTCGATAGCGTCTTTATACGATTCGGCGGCGTCGGGATCCTGCTCGAGGGCCTCGTAGAGCTTGCCGAGCTCGACGCGCCCGGCGACGAACTTCGGATCGAGCTGGAGGCACTTGCGGTAGGCCTTCACCGCGGCCTCGTGGCGACCGAGCTTCTGGTTCGCCTCGGCGAGCTGCTTCTGGGCCTCGAAGTGCTCGGGGCGGAGGCGCGTGCTCTCGACGAGCGCGACGCGCGCGGGCTCGAAGCGACCCACCTTGGCGTAGGTGAGCCCGAGGTTGAAGAGGATCTCGGCGTCCTCCGGGCGCAGCTTGGCCGCGCGCTCGAGCGGCTCGATCGACTCCTCGACCCGACCGAGGCGGGTGAGCGCGCCGCCGAGCCCGGCGATGACGTCGAGGTCCTCGGGGACCAGCGCGAGCGCCTTGCGGAACGACTCGACGGCCTCGATGTCGCGCCCGAGATCGACGTGGAGGTGACCGAGCGCGGCGTGACCCTCGGGCCAGTTGCTGTCGAGCAGCAGCGCGCGGCGATACGCGGTGGCCGCCTCCTCCTGGATCGCACGCGCGTCGCTCTTGGTGCGCGCGAGCGCGAGGCAAGCCCGCGCGTAGTCGCGGAACGGCATCACCGCGTCGGACTGCAGGTCGACGGCCTTCTTGAAGGCGTCGCGCGCGGGCTCCTTCTCCTGCAGGGCCACGTAGGAGAGGCCGAGGCGGTGGTACCACTCGCAGTCCGGCTTCGTTTTGAGCGCGCGCTCGTAGCGCTCGACGGCCTCTTCGTGACGACCGAGCCGCGCGAGAACGCCCGCGAGCGCGGCGTGCAGGTGCGGGTCGTCGACGAGGACCTTGAGCGCCTCTTTGTATTGATCGACCGAGTCGTTGAGGCGCTCCATGTACGCGTAGACGCGGCCGAGGAGCACGTGCCCCTGGATGAACGACGGCTCGAGGCCGAGCGCGGCGCGGATCGCGTCGGCGGCCTCGGGCCAGCGCTGCTGCTGGATGCAGTCGTCGGCGATCAGCTTGTAGGCCTGCGTGTTGCGCGGCTGCTCGCGCACCACGGCGCCGAGCGTGGACTCGGACGCGGCGAACTCGCCGGCGTCGTGCTGCGCGGTGCCGAGGAGGTTGAGGATGTCGAAGTCGTCGGGCTTGAGCTTGGAGGCGCGCGCGTAGAGCTCGACGGCCTTGGCGTGGGCGCCGAGGCGGGTCTGGGCCGCCGCTCCGGCGAGCAGCGCGGGGAGGTGGTCCGGCTGCAGGCGGTTGACCTGCTCGAACGCCTTCGCCGCGTCGGCGTCGGAGCCCATGCGCCCGCACACCACGCCGAGCTCGAAGTGCGCGTCGACGAGGCCGGGCTTGAGGCCGATCGTCGCGCGGAACGCGTCGGCAGCCTCCGCCCAGCTCTCGACCGACGCGAGCGCCTTTCCGAGCTCGAAGTGCGCTTCGACGTAGTCCGCTTTGACGGCGATCGCCCGGCGGTAGGCAGCCACCGCCTCGGCGCTGCGACCGAGCTTCGTGTACGTGACACCGAGCTGGAACCGCTTGAACGGATCGTTGGCGTTCACCAACAAGCTGGTCTTCAGGTACTCGAGCATCTGTTCGAGCTGCTGACTCATAGGGGGACCGAGCATAGATCCCGGAGACGCCGCATGCGATGCTTGCGCGTACGTGGATCAGCCCGCTCCCAAGTCCCCACCCGACGCGGCGGCGGTGCCGGCCCCGGGCACGACGATCGGCGGGAAATACCGCGTAGAAGAGGTCCTCGGTCGGGGCGGCATGGGGGTGGTGCTCGGCGCCCGACACGAGGTCCTCGGCCACCGCGTGGCGATCAAGCTCCTTGCTTCGGCCGCCGGAGCCAACCCGACCCAAGTCGCGCGCTTCCTCCGCGAGGCCCGCGCCACGCTGGAGCTGAAGTCCGAGCATGTGGTCCGCGTGCTCGACGAGGGCAAGACCGACGAGGGCGCTCCCTTCCTTGTGATGGAGCACCTCGAGGGCGAGGATCTCCACCGGTTGATCTCGCGGCGCGGGCCGCTGCCGCTCGAAGAGGCCGTCGAGTATGTGCTCGAAGCGTGCGACGCGATGGTCGAGGCGCACGCCCGAGGGATCGTCCATCGCGATCTGAAGCCGAGCAACTTGTTCCTCACCACGCGCGGCGACGGCCGGCCGCTGGTGAAGGTCCTCGACTTCGGCATCTCCAAGCTCGCCACGCAGGAGGGCGAGGGCGAGCTCACCGAGACGCTCGCGATCCTCGGCTCGCCCGGGTACATGGCGCCCGAGCAGATTCGCAACGCGAAGCACGCCGACCACCGCGCCGACGTGTGGGGCTTCGGCGTCGTGTTGTTCCGGCTCCTCACCCGCGCACCGGCGTTCGAGGGAGAGGGCGCGATGGGCCTCTGCGCGGCGATCCTCAGCGATCCGCCGAAGAAGCTCCGCGCGCTGCGGCCGGAGCTCCCCGCGGAGCTCGAGGCCGTGATCGCGCGCTGCCTCGAGAAGGATCCGGTCCAGCGGTTCCAGTCGGTGACCGACCTCGCGCGCGCGCTCGCGCCCTTCGCGCCCGACTCGCCCACCGCGGCGCGGTTTCGGGCGACGTCGCGCTTGGCGGCGTCGGCAACGCTCGACCTGCCGGGGCCCGTGGTGGAGGCGGCGACGAACGCGGCGGTGACGCACGGCGTGGCGTCGGCGGCGCCGCGGGTGCGGTGGGCGTATGGGGTCGTGGCGGTTGCGGCGCTGGGGATTGGGGTGGGGGTGTTGCGGGTGCGGGGGGCGGATGCGCCTGCGACTGCGACTGCGCCTGCGACTGCGCCTGCGTCTGCGCCTGCGACTGCGACTGCGACTGCGTTTGCGTCTGCGTCTGCGTCTGCGCCTGCGACTGCGCCTGCGCCTGCGTCTGCGCCTGCGTCTGCGTCTGCGTCTGCGTCTGCGGCCAAGGCGGCTTCCAAGAAGCCGGTGGTCAAGCCGGCGGTGTCCGTCAAGAAGCCCTGGGGGGCGACCATTGATGATCCGCTGTAGCGTCGTTGTCGCGCTGTTGCTGGTGCCGGCGATCGCGGGGGGCGAGCCCACCGCGATCGAGAAGTCGACGGCCGATGTGCTCTTCAAGGAGGGCAAGGCGTTGATGGAGAAGAAGAACTTCGACGCCGGCTGTCCCAAGCTCGCCGAGAGTCATCGGCTGCAGCCGGGGGGCGGTGTGATCCTCGCTCTCGCGATTTGCTACGAGGGGCAGGGCAAGCTCGCGTCGGCGTGGAACAGCTACCGCGAGGCGCTCGCCCTCGCGCTCCGCGACAAGCGCAAGGACCGCGAGGACGCGGCGCGCGGGAAGGTCGCCGATCTCGAGCCGCGCCTCTCGCGCCTCACGATCCGTGCGCAGGGGGTCACGGTGTCGCTCGATGGGGTCGCGATGCCGTCCGCGTCGCTCGGCACGGCGATCCCGATCGACGGCGGCGCGCACGTGGTCGAGGCCACCGCGCCCGGCAGGGTCGCCCGCAGGATGGAGATCGCGATCGGCGCCGAGAAGGACCGTAAAGAGGTCGAGGTGCCCGCGCTGGAAGCCGCGCCGATCGAGACGCCGAAGCCCGCCGCGGCCCCCGCCCCCGTCAGCCCCCCTGCCCCCGCGCGAGAGTCGGGGAGCGTTTTGCCCTACGTCGTCGGCGGCCTCGGGCTCGTGGCGCTCGGCGTCGGCGGCTACTTCGGAGTCACGGCGATCGGCAAGCGCAGCGACGTGAAGACGGCGTGTCCCGACAACGTGTGCACCGATCCCGCCATGGTCGACCGCAACGACGAGGCCAAGCGCGCGGCCACGATCTCCAACGTCGCGATCGGCGTCGGCGCCGTCGCCGTGGGCGCGGCCATCGTCCTCTTCGTCGTCGACAAGCCGGAGAAGAAGTCGGCCCGGGTCACCGGCGGCATCGGCCCCCGCGGCGCCTCGATCGGCGTGGAGGTCGCGTGGTGAGGGCCTGGCCGCTGCTCTTGCTCACGGGGTGCCACTCGCTCGCGGGCATCGACGACGTCACCCTCGCGTCCGATGGCGCGTCCGAGGGCGCACTCGACACCGCGATCGTCGACACGAGCGACGCGCCGGGGCTCGACACCGCCGTCACCGACGGCGACACGATGACGCCCTCGGAGACGCCCCGTTGCGCGAGCACCCGCGGCCCGGAGATGGTCGCGATCGCCCACCCCGGCGGCAGCTACTGCATCGACGCGACCGAGGTCACCAACGAGCAGTTCGCCGAGTACGCCAAGATCCCGCCGACGGTCACCATGCCGGAGCGCTGCATGGGCGTCGTGCGGCAGTACCCGGGCACCACCGGCGATCTCAAGGCGCCGCAGTTCAACGTCGGCTGGTGCGACGCCTTCGCGTTCTGCGCCTGGGCCGGCAAGCGCCTGTGCGGCCGGCTCGACAAGGCCAAGCCGATCGGCTCCGACAACAGCGAGTGGACGTTCGTGTGCACGCAGGGCGGGACCACCGCGTTTCCCTACAGCGACACGCACGACCCGGCGGCGTGCGTGAGCGGCAAGACCGCCGGCGACGCGCTCCCCGAGCCCGTCGCGAGCTTCGCCAACTGCACCGGCAAGACCGAGCCCTACGCCAACGTCTACGACCTGAGCGGCAACGTGTCGGAGTGGGTCGACGAGTGCGAGGGCACCAAGTGCCGCTCGCTCGGCGGCTACTTCGGCGACACCGACACCCAGGCGCTCAAGTGCGCGTCGATCAACTCCGGCACCGGCATGACGGTGAGCCACGAGGTCACCACCGTGCTCCGCGGGCTCGGCTTCCGCTGCTGCAGGGACTGATGCGCGCCTCGGAGTACTCGCTCGATGTGGTCGACGCGATCGCACGACGGCTGGTCAGCACGCTCGACCTCGAGGAGCTGCTCGCGGCGTTCGTCGCGAGCATGAAGCGTGAGCTCGGCGCCGCGCACGCGGCGATCTGGCTCTTCGACGGCGACGCGCTGCGCCTCCGCGGCGGGACGCCGATCGCTGCCCCCGTCGCGCTGCTCGCCGAGCTCTCGTCGCCGCTCGTCCTCCACGACCCCGGCAAAGACCATCGCATCGTCGACCACGCGTGGTTCGAGGCCGAGGGCGTCGCCGCGTTCGCCGCCTACCCGCTGATCTTCGACGGTACGGCGCTCGGCGTGATCGCCATGTGCACCGGGCACCCGATCACCGCCGAGGCGACCTACGCCCTCGCCCGGTTCGCGCCGTGGGCCGCGATCGCCGTGCGCAACGCGCAGCGGTTCACTTCGGCTTCTTGATCACGTCGGCCGCGTCCTGCACCGCACGCTTGATCGCCTTGAAGCTGGTGGAGCCGGCGACGATGAAGAGCGCGACGAACGTGCGGTGCGAGGCCTGATCGAGCACCGGCGGGAGCTGATACGAGTTGATCGCGATGCGCTCGCCCCACGCGTAGGAGAGCTCGGTGCCCACGAGCAGCTCGTCGCCCTCGCCGTGCGAACCGGCGCCGAACGAGACCGCGACCCGCTGGCTGCGCGACGGGTAGTAGTTGAACAGATCGGCGCGCAGCCCGCCCGCGGGCACCGCGCTCAGATCGGTGCTCACGCCGCCGAGGACGCTCATCGACTTCGAGAGGAAGTACTGCCCGCCGATACCCACGTCGAACACGGCGTTGGCGTTCTGCGCGAGGTTGACCCGCACGGCCTCTTCGCGCGCGACGCCGTTCTCGAGGGTGACGGTGGTCCCCGACAGCTCCGCGCGGAACGCGCGGCCCATCGGCGCGTAGATGTGCGCATTGATCTCGGCGATGCCGCGCGCGCCGACGATGCCGGCGCCGAGGCTCGCGCGGAGGGGAGTCGCCGACACGAAGCTGCCGTCGACGGCGGTGGTGCGGGTGGACTCCCCCGCGCCCTCGAACCGCGTGTATCGATTGGCGGCGCCGACACCGAAGACGTGGATCGACGGCGACTCGAGCGCGAGCGCCGTCGTGATGTTGTCGAAGGTGTAGGTGAGGCCGGCGATGAGGCTCAGCTGCGCCGAGTCGCCGCGGCTGCCGCTGTAGAACGCCGAAGCGATCGGGGCGCCGGCGCCGCCGTGGGTGTTTCCGATCGCGTTGTGCGCGGCGCGGTGCGCGACGAGGCTGCCGTGCAGCGACAGCCCGAACGAGAGCCGCTCGTTGATCTCGACCGCGTACGTCGGGCCGAACACGAAGCGGCTGTAGCTCTCGAGCATCGTCTGCGCCTGCCTTGTCGTGCGACCGTCGGCGGTGCGCGCGTCGTAGCGCTCGGCGGAGAAGGAGAAGGTGTTGCCCTGGGTCGACGCGAGGCAGAGCGCGAGGCGGCTCTTCACCGTGGAGGAGATGAACAGGCACAGGCTCGAGGGCAGCGCGTTGAACTCGAGATCGGTGAGCGTGGCGCCGGTCGGCCCGATGTCGCCGAGCTTCGACCGATCGACCGGCCCCGGCGCCCACCAGTTGTGCGCGCGGAACGCAGTGAAGGTGTAGAAGTTCACCGAGAACGCCAGCTGCGCATCGTCGACCGCGACGATGGTCGCCGGGTTGTTGAACGGCGCGGCCCCGTCGCGGCCGAACGCGACGCCGGTGCCGCCCATCAACGCGCTGCGGCCCCCGATCGGCGTCGACCGGTAATTTCCCTGCGCGCCGGCGGCCTCTGCGGAGAGCAGCGCGGCGGCGACGATCGATGTGCGGACGACTCGGGACACCACGCGCGGCGGAGAGGCTATCACCTACTCGTCGTCGCGGCGGCGCGGTCGCGGCAGTCCGTACTCCGACAAGCGTGAGACCAACGTGCGACGCGAGATCCCGAGAACTCTGGCCGCGGTCGTTTGGTTGCCGCCGCACTCGCGTAGAGCCGCGACGATCCGCTCGCGATCGTCGTCGGGGAGCTCGGTCAGCGTCGCCTCCGGGTTGACCGCCGGCTGCCTGCGCGTCGGAGGCGCGGGGGCGGAGGGGGGCGGCAGGGGCGGCGCGTGCGCCGCGGCGGTGAGCGCCGCGTGCGCGCGGGTCGTGCCCATCTTGTCGACCGGGAGGTGCGCCGCGCTGATCGCGCCGCCCCCGGACGCGAGGAGCACGGCGCGCTCGATCACGTTGCGGAGCTCGCGGATGTTGCCCGGCCACCCGTAGCCCTCGAGCACGGCGATCGCGTCGGCGGCGATCTCCGGCGGCCGGATGCCGCTCCGTGCGCTCGCCGCGGCGGCGAAGTGACGCGCGAGCGGCTCGATTTCGTCGACGCGATCGCGGAGCGGCGGCACCACCAGCGAGAAGCCGGCCAGGCGGAAGTAGAGGTCGCGACGGAACGCCTCGCGGGCGACCTCGGTCTCGAGATCGCGGTTGGTCGCCGCCAGGAAGAGAACGTCGATCGCGCGCGGGCGCAGCGCTCCGACTCTCACGACCTCGCGCTGCTCGAGGACGCGCAGGAGCTTGGCCTGGATCGCGAGCGGCATCTCGCCGATCTCGTCGAGGAAGACGGCGCCGCCCTCGGCCGACTCCAGCAGCCCCGCCTTGGCCTGGAACGCGCCGGTGAACGCGCCCTTCTCGTGCCCGAACAGCTCGCTCTCGAGCAACGACTCCGAGATGGCGGCGCAGTTGATCGACACGAAGGGCTTGTGGGCGCGCGGCGACAGCGCGTGGATGCGGCGCGCGAAGACGTCCTTTCCGACGCCGGTCTCGCCGAGGAGGAGCACCGGCAGGGTGCCCGCGGCGACGCGGCGGAGGAGCGGCTCGAGCCGGCGGAGCGCGCCGCCGTCGTGCAGCTCGCCGGGCGCGTGCCGCGACGAGGAGCGCTTGGCGCCCGGCGCGGCGCGCGCGATCAGCGACTCGGGCGCACGGCCGTCGCGGGGGTAGAGCGCGAGCCCGGTCTCGACCGCCAACCCATCTGCCTCGAGCGCGCCGCCGAGCCTGCGGAGCTGCTCCTCGGCGCGCGCCGCGTCGACCTCGAGGAGCAGGACCTCGTACTCGCCGGGGGCGTAGGTGGCGAGCACGTCCATCGCGCGGACGAGGCTGACGAGCGCGTCCTCGATCCGCCCCTCGGAGCCCGCGGCGAAGCGGAGACGAACGACCGCGAAGGGCCGCCCGCCGTTCTCGGCGCGCGCGCACTCGTCCTCGATCCGCGCCTCGAAGTAGCCGTGCGACCAGACGTGTCGCGGGCGCTGACCGGACCACGCCGCCTGGACGACGAGCACGGTCGCACCGACGGTGACGACGTCGCCGATGGAGATCCCGAACGGCGCGTGCGGATCGAGCGGACACTGTCCGACGCGGGTGCCGTTGGAGCTCCCGAGATCGATCACCGTCAACGCGTCGCCCGTGACGCGGAGCAGCGCGTGATGGCGAGAGAGCAGCGGATCGTCGATGCAGAGCGTCGACTCCGGCGCGCGGCCGATCGTCAGCTCGCCCCCATCGGGGAGCGGCATTTTGTAGGTGCCTGCGGGGCCGGACACGAGCAATGACGCGCGCCCGACAGCGCTCGCCGAGACGGAGTTCGCCGCGACCATCCGGCTGGTCTTGTGCAGCTCATCGCTCACGAACGCGGCAACCTAACGTGCCGCAAAGGCTTCGCGCAACTTGAGCAAGCGAGGCGAGGACTGCAGTCCTCGCGTTTGCGCAACCGCGGAGAAGCCCCGCGTCCGGCATACATCGGCAATGCCCGACGATTGTTTCGGTTCACCCCGATTCGCGCCGGGCACGACTGCTGCTGTGTGGGAGCGCATGAAGATGGCAACCGCGGGCTTGTTGTCGGTGTGCGCGATCGCGGCGTTCGGCGGATGCGCGATCGGGGGCGAGGAGGACTCCGACCGATCGGCGCAGGCCGCGTCGGAGAAGGCGGATCCCAACCACTACGCGTGGTGGCGTGAGGAGCGCGCCGCGCGCGACGCAGCGCTCACCGCATACCTGAACAAGGACGGCGGCGCGGCCTGGAAGTCCTACAAGAACGCGCCGGTCTCCACGACCGGCATTCCGGTGCTGATGTTGCGCGTCATGGACGACATCTTCCCGGGGATCTGGGGCGACAACTTCGAGACCATCGGCTTCGCGAAGGACGACTTCGAGCCCGGTCGCGCGCTGCCGCTCGGCTTCGGCTGGACGAACGTGCGCTTCTCACCGAACCCCGCGGTGCCCGCCCTCGGCGCCGCGACGCTCACCTGCGGCGGCTGCCACATGGGCCGCGTGACCGGGGCCGACGGCAAACCGCACCACATGATCGGCGCGCCGAGCACGACGTTCTCCGGCTACCGCGGGGCGCTCGAGCGAAGCCTGCGCACCGGCAAGTGGACGGCGGCGAACTTCCGCGCCGCGATCCAGGCTCGCGTGGCGACCAAGGGCCTCAGCTACTTCTACGGGACCGACGCGCCGCCCGGCCGCGTGGAGACCGACTACGGGGTGCTGATCGGCGCCAACGCGATCGAACAGATCGTCCCGGCGATCGCCCAGAGCATCGGCGGTCGCAAGATCATCATCGACTCGACCCTCGGCTACAACACGTACAGCGGCCCCAATGCGCCGAGCCTGGACGCGAAGACGCCGGGCTACCTCGACGCGATCGGCATCGGCCTCACCGCGATCCCGTCGCTCGGCGCGTTCGGTCCGACCGGCTACGTGCGCAACGAGGCGAACGTCGCCCAGCTGCCCGCAGCGCCGGCGATGATCGACATGATGAGCGTGTGGCGGCAGAACGACCGTGTCCTCGCGCAGTGGGACGGCAGCATCAACAGCCGCCTCCATCGCAACCTCGCGGCGGAGCTCGGCGTCGCCGCATCGCCGCTCGTCGTCAACTTCCCGAACGCCGTCGTCACCACGGCCTTCACCGCGGAGCTCCCGCCGCCGCCGTATCCGTTCGACGTCGACGAGAAGGCGGCGATGCGCGGCAAGCGGCTGTACGACGAGTACTGCGGCTCGTGCCACGTCGCCAAGGAGAACAAGGCGATCTTCACCGACTCGGGGACCGATCCGAATCGCGCGAACATCTGGACCAGCTACTCGCGGACCGAGCTCCTCAAGCTGCTTCGCACCGCCTGCCCGCCGCCGAGTTACACCGGGCCGGTCGACCCGGCGTGCGCGAGCACGGACGAGCAGATCATGCCGGCGGGCATCCTCGACAAGAGCAAGGTCGGCTACACCGCACCGCCGCTCGACGGCGTGTGGGCGCGCGCGCCCTACCTCCACAACGGCTCGGTGCCCAGCATCGCGGCGCTGCTCACCGGCGCGCGGCCGACCACGTTCTACCGCGGCAACGTGGCCTACGATCAGGCCAAGCTCGGCTTCGTGTCCGACGCACCCGGCGGCAACGCCGAGCTCTTCGACACGACGCTCGCGGGCCAGTCGAACGCGGGGCACGACACCGCGGCCTTCAACGGGCACATCGATTGGACGACGGGGCACCACCTCGAGGATCTGATCGAGTACCTCAAGACGCTCTAGCGGCTGCGTATAGGCGCTCGCTCACGCGCGCGCCTGTCGCCCGCCAGATGGGCGCGCGCGCGTGAGCGAGCGCCTGAACGGGATCAGGGCTGAACCCCGATCGTGCCGACGATGTTCTGAAGCCCCATCGGGAACCTGAGCTTCGCGAGGTCGGTCACGCCACCGTCGGTCGTGAACTGCAGCGACCGCACCGCGACGTTCTCGGCGACGAGCACTCGGCCCTTCAGCGGTCCGCGCGCGATCATCGCGGCGACGGACGGCAGCTCGGGCTTGCCGTGCACATAGGCGAGCTTGCCCGCGTTGACGAAGGGCGCGGTCGGCGGGCCGGTGCGCTTGAGGAGCGTGAAGCCGTCCTTGCCGTCGGAGTTGAGGACCAGCGCGACGCCGTCGTGGGGCGAGGCGATCACCACGGCGGGGTTGTCGATCGGGAGGATCTGCCGCGGGATGAGCGCGGTGTCGGTGATCTCGACCACCGCGACGCGGCTCCCCGCGAGGATGCCGTTGTCGGCGATGAGGGCGAGCTTCTTGTCGGGCGTGACGTCCATCCACGACGGGATCGCGTCGCGATCGCCGAACGGCGCGGTGCTCGCGACCAGCGACGGCGGCGACTTCCACGAGAGCAGGTGCGCGTCGACCGTGGCCGGCGAGCCGAGCGCCGGACCGCCCGCGACGATCGCTCGAGTGTCCCCCACGAACTGGAACACCGACCAGGTCTTGGCCGGCACCAGCTTGCCCTTGTCCGTCAACGTGCCGTCGCACGCGATGTCGACGACGTGGAGGCCGCCGCCGTTCTCCTCGGTGTTCGGGTCGACCACGTATGCGCGCTGCCCGCTCGGGTCCATGACGAGCTTGTTCGCGTAGAACTTCCCCTTGAACGCCGCGTGCACGACGCTCACCGCACCGCTCGCGTCGAAGCGGAAGACGCCGAGGGTGCCGTCGTCCTCGGCGACGAGGCCGATCTCCCCGTCGGGCGTGAACACGATCGGCTCGAACGCCGCCTTCGTGAGCGCGAACGTCTTGCCGCTCGCGGTGAGCGTGCCGTCGACCGAGAGGTCGAGGACCTCCATCGCGCCCGTCTTCTTGCCGGCGGCGTCGAACGGGTGGGACACGACGACCTTGCGGGGAGCGGCGTCCGGCCCGGGCGTACGCGTGCACCCCGCGGGCGCGTCGCTCGGCGCATCGACCGGCGCGTCGACCGTCGGGCTCGTGTCGCTCACGACGGCGCCCGTGTCCTCTGCGACGGCGCTGTCGGCCGCGGCGGGCGTCGGATCGTCGGAGCTGCCGCAGCCGGCGAGCAGGACGGCGAGGAGGAGCTTGCGCATGGGGCTACCCTACCCACGCCCGCAGGGCCGCGTCACCTCCCACCCACGAGCGTGCATCTCATGCCCAACGCCATGAACCGCACCGTCGAAGCCATCCATCGCAGCACCACCTTCCACTGGGTCGGCAACGGCTTTCACGTGTCCACGTACTTCCCGAGCGCCGCCCTGCCCGCCGAGCGGGTGAGCCCGTTCGTGCTCATGGACTACGGGCCGCCCAAGGAGTTCGGTCCGCTCGCCACCGGCAAGCGCGGCGTCGGCTGGCACCCGCACCGCGGCTTCGAGACGGTCACGCTCGCCTGGGAGGGCGCGGTCGCGCACCGCGACAACGCCGGCCACTCCGGCGTCATCGGCCCCGGCGACGTGCAGTGGATGACCGCCGCGGCCGGCATCTTCCACGAGGAGTTCCACGAGGAGAAGCTCACCCGTTCGGGCGGGCGCATGCACATGATGCAGCTCTGGGTGAACCTCCCGAAGAAGGACAAGTTCGCCAAGCCGGCCTATCAGCCGATCACGAGCTCCGACATCCCGCGCGTGAAGCTCGACAACGGCAGCACCATCCGGGTCATCGCCGGCGAGCTGAACGGCACGCGCGGTCCGGCGCGCACGTTCACGCCGATCACGATGCTCGACGCCAACGTCCCCGCGGGCGCGAAGCTCACGGTGCCCCTGCCCTCCACGTTCAACGCGCTCGCGGTCGTCGCGAAGGGGCGCGTCCTCGCCGACGGCAAGCCGGCCGCCCGGGGAGAGCTGGTGCTCTTCGCCAACAACGGCGAGCAGCTCGAGCTCGTCGCCGAGGAGGACACCCACTTGATCATCCTCGCCGGCGAGCCGCTCCGCGAGCCGGTCGTCGCGTACGGACCGTTCGTCATGAACACGATGCAGGAGATCAAGCAGGCGATGATCGACGTGCAGCTCGGCAAGTTCGGCGAAGTGCCCGACTGACGCACGCGCGCGTGCCGCGTGTCACTCACCCGATACGCCAGCGGCCCCGGTGCGCGCAGGTGCGATAGAGCGAGAATCTTCGAGGGAAACTGTGTTCTCGTGAGCGGTACGTTCATTGAAGAGTGGGCGTTCCATGACGCGCTCCCTCGCCCCGCTCTTCCTCGCGCTCACGCTCGCCACCGGCTGCACGATGGCCGACGGCGAGGGCTCCGAGCTGGTCGGCGTCGAGGAGCCCGAGGACGAGGGAGAGACGCGTGACGCAGAGGCGATGGTCGGCAGCGTGTCGTCCGGCACCCAGCTGCGCACCAACGCGAACCTCAACCTGCGCGCGTCGCCCTCGCGCACCGCGAAGATCTACAAGGTCATCCCCGAGGGCGCGCTCGTCACGGTCGTCGACGCGACGCCGAAGAGCGGCTGGTACAACATCCGCTACGGCGGCACCGAGGGCTGGTCGCACGGCGACTACCTCGACAAGGTGAGCGGCGTCGTGGGCCCGGCGTCGTGCGCGCCCGCGCGCGCCGTCGGCGTCGTGACCTCCAAGCGCAAGGCGCTCCTCGACACCATCGCCTACGCCGAGGGCACCAAGGGCCACGGCTACGACGGCTACAACATCCTCTACTCGTACAAGACGGTGAGCGACTGCAACCGCCACCCCGACAAGGTGATCTGCTCGGGCTCGTATTGCTCGAGCGCGGCCGGTCGCTACCAGTTCCTCAACAAGACGTGGAACGGGCTCGGGCTCCCCAACTTCCGCCCCGAGAACCAGACCCGCGGCGCGATGACGCTCATCTCCTGGCGCAAGGCGACGATCCCCGCCGATCGCGCGATGACGGCGACCGAGTTCGCCAACGTGATGAGCAAGATTTCCTACGAGTGGGCCTCGCTCCCGCCGGGGCGCTACGGCCAGCCGATCAAGAGCATGTCGGCGCTCCGCGCGGAGTACTGCAAGTTCGCGGGGTGCTGATGAAGAAGCTCCTCATCGTGGCGGCCGCTGCGTTCGCGATCGTCGTCGTCCTCCTGGTGATGCGCGGTCCGAGCCGCCCGACTGCGCCGCTGGCGGCCGCGAACGCCGCGGAGGTCGCGTCGACGACGGCGGCGACGACGGTCCCCGCGCCGCCGCCGACCGCGACCACCGTCGCGACGACGACCGCAACGCCCGCGCCCGCGCCGTCCTACGATCCGTTCGCGCACCGCGCGGAGATCGAGGCCAGCATCGCCCGCGGCGACGTGAACGCGCTCCCGGCGCTCCAGCAAATCGATCTCGCGAGGGACGGCTACGTCGCCGCTGCAGCGATCGACGCCGTCGGCAAGCTCGCCGCGCTCGCGCCCGAAAAGGAGAAGCGCGCGGCGGTAGCGACGCTCGCCCGGTGGCTGCAGGAGGAGAGCAAGGGCAAGACGTCCGCCGCCAAGGGCAACGTCTCGATCCTCGTCGACGCGCTCGAGGACACGAAGTCGAAGGACGCCGCCCCGCCCCTGATCGCCATGCTCGACAGCGCCACCCAGCCGCTCCACATCGAGACGCGGATCGTGCAGGCGCTCCGGGCGCTCGACGTGCAGTCCCCGGCGATCGCGCGCTTCGCGGCGCGCGTGAGCGCGATGCAGCCGCAGGACGAGTTCGAGAAGGCGCTCGTCAAAGAGGCGCTCGAGGCCGCCAGCTGACAAGGTGATCGCCCGCCGAGCGGATTTTGGCCCGCATCGGCACAACATTTCGCCCGTGGGCCGGGCACGGCCGTTGCTGTGGGCCACGGTCATGACGCGTGCCCGCCTGCAGCTCCTCCTCTCCTCGGCCCTCTTCGCCGCGATCGCCCCCGCGTGCGGCGGCAACGTCGCCACCGAAGCGTTCGACGACAGCGGGACCGCCGACACGGGCAAAGACCCCGCCGACACCAAGGTCGACCCCGCGGACACCGCCGTCCCCTCCGACACCGCCCCGTCCGACACGGCGCTCCCGATCGACACCGCCCCGGTCGACACCGGCGCCTGCACGCCGATCGCGGACAACACCTCGTGCAACGAGAAGGTCACCTATCCCTGCGGCCTGCCCTTCCCGCCCTCCACGCCGCCGACGAGCGAGGAGTGCAAGCGCCTCTGCGCGCCGATCAAGTACTCCTACGGGGCGCCGAGCTTCTCGTACTGCAGCCTCAGCATGGCGAGCGGCGACGGCACGACCGTGTACTGCTCGGGGTGCGCCGTCGGCCGCAAGCCGGGCGATCTCCTCGCCAACGACGTGGGGCCGTGCGAGGGCGAGAATCCGGTCGGCACCGCGCTCGCCGAGATGGCCCGCATCGAGGCCGCGAGCGTCCACGCGTTCCGCCGCCTCGAGCGCTCGCTGTGCGAGCTCGGCGCCGACGGAGACCTCCGCGCCCGCACGCGCCGCGCCGCCCGCGACGAGATCGCCCACGCCCGCAGCACGGCGCGCCTCGCCAAGAAGTACGGCGCCCGTCCGCGTCCGATCACCCTCGCCCGCGACGCGGCGCCGACGACGTTCGACCTCGCGCTCGAGAACGCCGTCGAGGGGTGCGTCCACGAGACGCTCGGCGTCGCCTACCTCGAGCACCAGCGCGCGCACGCCGCGGATCCCGAGCTGCGCGCCCTCGCCGCGTCGCTCTACGACGACGAGCTCGACCACGCGGCGCTCTCCTGGGACCTCATCGCGTTCTTCGATCGACACCTGAGCGAGGAGCAACGCGGCGAGCTTCGCGCCGCGACGGAGCGCGCGCTCGACGACGTCGTCATCGAGATCGGCAGGGTGCACCCCGGGGTGCGGACGGCGCTCGGCCTCCCGCCGCGCGAGGTCGTCGAAAAGATGGTCGGAACGCTGCGGCAGACGCTGTTCGCCGCCTGAAGCGCGCGGCCTGACACGTCGATCCGACAGATCGCGTCGCATCCGAGCCGTGCGTGCGTGCGACGCAATCCGTCGGCATGGCGCTGCATACCGCACCCATGCACGAAGCGAGGCTCGGGCGCTCGGCGGCCATGACCGGGGTCCACGGGATGATCACGCGCCTCGCCAACGCGGACGCCCCCGTCCTCATTCGCGGCCAGACGGGCGTCGGCAAGGAGCTCGTCGCCCGCGCGCTCCACGACCGGGGCGCGCGCCGCGGCGAGCCCTTTGTCGCCGTCAACTGCAGCACCCTACCCGCCACGCTGTTCGAGTCGATCTTCTTCGGCCACGCCCGCGGCGCGTTCACCGGCGCCGATCGGCGCGCGCCGGGAGAGCTCGAGCTCGCCGGGCGCGGCACGCTCTTCCTCGACGAGATCGCCGAGGTGCCGCTCGAGGTGCAGCCCAAGCTGCTGCGAGTCCTCGAACAGGGCCGCTACCGGCCGCTCGGCGGAGACGAGGACCGCGACCTCGAGGCCCGCGTCCTCGCGGCCACCCACGTCGACCTCGAAGCCCGCATCGACGAGGGGCGCTTCCGCGAGGACCTCTACTACCGCCTCAACGTCGTGTCGCTCGAGGTGCCACCGCTCGCGGCGCGGCGAGAGGAGATCCCCCACCTCGCCGCGCTGTTCGCCGGCGACCGCCTCGCCTTCACCGACGAGGCGCTCGCCTGGCTCGCGCGCCGCAACTGGCCCGGCAACGTGCGCGAGCTCCGCAACGCGATCGAGCGCATCGCGCTCCTGTCGGACGAAGACCTCGTGACCGTCAACGTGCTGGAGGCGCTGGTGCCACCGCGCCGGCGTCGCTCGGAGGTCGACGCGCTCGTCACGGCAGTCCTCGAGTCCAGCGTCGCCGGCTCGAAGCTCGAGCATTTGGAGCAGGCGCTGATCGCGCGCGCGCTGGAGCTGTCGGACGGCGTCAGGGCGCGCGCGGCGCGGCTCCTCGGCGTCGACCGCAAGGTGCTCGACCGGCGCGTCAGGGGATGAGCGGTCGATCCGCGAGCGATCCGACGTCGTAGTCAGCTTCGAGTCGCTCGAGCGCGGCAACCAGCTCTTCGTCGAGGGCCTCGCGAGGGATCGTCGCCGCAACCGGGGACTCGCCGCTCCCGATCAGCACCGTGCGTCGGAGCATGCCCGGCGCGTAGCGGGCGACGACCTCCCAGAGCAGCACGTCGCCGGCGCGGAGCGTCTCGTCGTACACCATCAGCTCCACCCGCGCGCCCGAGGAGATCACGTCGAGCGCCTCGACGCCGCTCCGCGCGCGGAGCAGGTCGAAGTACGGCAGCAGCAGCTTCTCGAGCGCGCGCAGCCAGGCCGGATCGGTCTCGACCACGAGCACCCGCGGGCGCCGGGGCAGGCCTCCGCGCGAGTCGGGGAACGAGCGCTCGAGGGGAATGCCGCTGCGGAGAGCGAGCGGGAGGAACACCATCGCGATCGTCCCCTCGTCCACCGTGGAGTCGAGCGTGAGATCGCCGCCGAGATCGCGGACGATCTGGCGCGAGAGCGGCAAGCCGAGGCCGGTGCCGCCGCGTGCGTTGCGCGTCGTGTAGTAGCGATCGAACACCCGGGCGAGGTCTTCCGGAGAGATGCCGCAGCCGGTGTCGGCGATGGCGAGCATCAGCGACGTGTCGTCGAGACGGATCGAGACCCGCAGGCGATGGGCCGGCCGCGGGTGCTCGCGCATCGCGTGGACCGCGTTCGACACCAGGTTGGTGACAATCTGCATCAGCCGCGTCCGCGGCACCCACAGCAGCGGGACGTCGACGGGGTCGTCGATCTCCACCGGCAGATCGCGCGGCACCGAGAGTCGCAGGACCTGGCGAACGAGCGCGCGCACGTCGACGACCTCGGGCGCGGGATCGCCGTCGGTGCCGCCGAGCGACTGGAGATCGCGCACGAGATCGAGCACCACGCGCATCGACGCCAGCGTGTCGTCGAGGACCTGACGCAGGCGTTCGGTGGAGACCGCGCAGCGCTCCCCGTCGAGCTCGGCGCGCAGGAGCTCGAGGTGCACGACGACCGCGCTCGCGGGGCTGCTGATCTCATGCGCCACGCCGGCGGCGACCGCGCCCACCGCGGCCAGCCGTTCGCGGTGAGGAGCGGCCCGCGCGTCCTCGTCGCGGCGACGCGACGCTCGCAGGGCTGCGACGCGCAACGCTCGCGACAGCATCTCGACGGACAGAAACTGCTCCTCGAGCACATCGTCGACGTCCGCCGCGAGCGCCGCCTCTGCCGCCTCCTTGCTGCTCACGACGGCGACGATCACCGGCGCGGTCGCCCGGAGCTGCGCAACCACGTCGGCGGTGAGCGACTCGACGCTCACGACGTCGACGTCGAGCGTCCGGCAGAGCTCGCGGACACGCCCCCCCATGCGCTCGCTCGCCGCGAGAACCGCCCGTGCCCCACCCATGCGGCCAAGTCTAGTCAGGAGCACCACAACGCAACAGCAGACCTGCGCGATTAACGCCGGCGCCATGCGCATACAGCGCGAGCCGAGCGCCCCGCTCCATCAGCCCGCGGTCCCGAGCCTCGAGCAGATTCGCGACGACCCCGCAGGCACCGACGTGCGCGAGGCGCTCGAATGTCGACGGCGCGTGAGTGATTCCGAGCGCTTCGGCGGCCGCGGCTCCGTACCAGGCGGTGGGTTGGAAGCAGACGAGCACATCCGTGTGACCACCGTTCGCGAAGAGCTCGGTGAGCGTCTCGACGCCGAGGTGCAGCAGACGCGCGCTCATCACACGGACCGCATCGGGATCCGCCGACCCGGGGAGAAATGCCCCACCCGCTTGATACCAACGCTCTCGCGCGCCGTCGCGGCGCTCCCAGGTGATTCCGCCGTGGAGCGCGCCGTCGGCCCGCGCCACGTGATGCTCGATCCCGCCCTCGCGAGCCGACCCGAGCACGAGCGCCGAGGCTGCGTCGCCGAGGAACACGGACGCAGGGTGCGTGTAGTCGAGCGTCGGCGAGACGAGGTGCGACTGCACGAGCAACACGTGTCGCGCACGTCCCGACTCGATCAGCGCGGCGCCCGCGATCAGCTGCGCGAGCACCGACGCGCAGACCGCGTCGAGCCCGAAGGCAGCGGCGCGGCGCAGGCCGAGGCGATGCGCGACGAGCGGTGCGTTCGGCGGCGTGAGGCGATCGGGGACCAGCGAGTGCGATAGCACGACGTCGATCTCCAGCGGATCGACCTTCGCGTCGGCGAGCGCGGCCGCGCCCGCGTGCGCCTCCGCCTCACTCGGGAGGACGTCGCGCGCGACGTATCGTTGCTTGGTCCCCCGAAAGGGATCGCGCTCATGGGCTCTGGCATGGCGTTCGGCGATCGCACCGAGCGCGTCGCGCGCCGGCTCGACGCGGGTGAAGTCCGCGCGGTGCCGCTCGGCGAACTGCTCGGTGAACGACGGAGGCCACGCGTCGTTGCGCCGAACCTCGCCCGGCAGCCACAGGCCGAGCCCCTTGATCGCGGCCCTCATCGCCGCCCCGCGAAGTGCTTGATGCTGGCGGTGCGGGTGCCGAGCGAGAGCTGCTGTCGCGTGTCGATTCTCACGTCGAGGACGATCGGTCGTCGCGAGGGGGTGAGGTCCGGCAGATCGCTCGCGTGCTCGACCCGCACCGAGACCGCGCCCATCGCGCTCGCGACCGCGGCGAGGTCGACCCTCGTCGAGGGCAGCCCGCGCGGTCGCCGGCCGTACACCGCGTCGAAGCCGAGATCGCACATCCGATAGCAGCCGTCGTTGAACACCACGAACACGACCCCGATCCCTGCCTCGACGCAGGTGAGGAGCTCCCCGGCGTGCATCGCGAACCCCCCATCGCCGACGATCGCGACCACCGGGACGTCGGGGCGGGCGAGCTTGATGCCGATCGCGCTGCCGAGCCCGCTGCCCATCGAGCCGAGACCGGCGTTGAGGTGGAAGCGATCGGCGGTCTCCACGCGGAGGTAGTGCACGGCGAACGCCGCGTGCTCGCCGATGTCGACGGTGAAGATCGCCGTGGGCGGCAGCGCACGCTGGAGCGCGCGGAGGACGAAGCCGGGGTGAAGAGGCGCGGTGGCCTCGGGCTCGTCCCACCCGAGCGCGACGCCGCGCGGCGCGACGGCGCCGCGGGTGTGGCCTGCGATCGCGTGCGCGGCGACGGCGGTGTCGGCGACGATCCCGAGCGTGAGCTCGTAGTTCCGGCCGAGGACCGCAGCGTCGCGGTCGATCTGCACGACCGAACGCAGCTCGCACGACCAGCCGTTGGTCGCGAGGTCGCCGAGTCGCGACCCGAGGACGACGGTGGCGTCGGCAGCGGCCGCGTAGCGCGTCGCCGACGCGTGCCCGCCGAACCCGAGGACGCCGAGATAGTGGGGGTGCTGCTCGGGGAACGCCCCCTTGGCGTGCGCGGTCACGGCCACCATCGCGCCGGTCCCCTCGGCGATCGACACCACCGCGGGACAGTGACGCGCGCCGGCGCCGAGCACGATCAAGGGAGATCGGGCGGCGCGCAGCGCACCCGCGACCTCCGCGTAGCCGTCGCCGTGGAGGATGCGTCGGAGGGCGATGGGCGCGCGCGACACGTCGAGAGGGAGCGTCAGGAGCACCGGCCCCCGGGCTGCCTCCGCGAGGGCGCGCACCACGAGCGACTGCGCGGCGCTCGGGCGCTCGATTCGCGCGCAGAAGCGTGTCACCGCGCGCGCGAGCGACAAAGCCCCGAGCACAGCGCCGTCCTGCAGCGCGAAGCGCCCCGCGCTCTCGACGGCGACGTCGCCGGCGATGAGGAGCAGCGGCACCTGCTCGGCGTGCGCGGCGGCGAGCCCCGTGATCGCGTTGGTGAGGCCCGGCCCCGATGTCACGACGACGACCGCGGGGCGACCGGTCACGCGCGCGTGCCCGATCGCGGCGAAGACCGCCGCCGTCTCGTGCCTCGTGGTCACGAGTCGCAACGCTGGACGGTCGAGGCATGCGTCGTAGAGCGCCGAGATCGCGCCGCCGGGGATCCCGAACAGCGTGTCGACGCCGTACGCGAGGAGGGTGTCGACGATCGCGTGCGCGACGGTGTGGGGAGGGGTTTCGTGGGACAGCGCTTGCATCGATGGCTCGAGCCCGGTGAGCACCTGTCGTGCCGAGCCAGAAAAAACTGAAATCTCGGCAGGAACCGACGCCGGACGCCCGAGAGCGGGCAACGCGACGCCCGTATTCGGGCGAAGGGTCGATTTGTGACGGCGAGTGCGCCATCCTCACCGGGAGGGATGGGGCGAGAATCGGAGTCGGCCGAGCTGGAGCCGCGGAGCGAGCCCGTCTCGCTCTTCGCGGAGCTCGCGCTGCACTGCGACGTCGTCGAGCGAATGACGCGCATCCGCAGCGATCAGATGGCGCGTGGAGTGTGGTTCAAGATGCTCCGCGACGAGGTCGCGCGCCGCGGCACCGGCCTCGTGCACAAGTACGACGCCGAGTGCGGACGCCACGAGGCGGTCACGTTCAAGATGTACCCGCTGCGCGACTACCTGCGGCGGCTCGTGATCGCCGGCGCGCTGACCGCATCTCCCGAGCACGTGCACGACGGCATGCGCGAGCTGCACCGCGCGTCGGTCGGCTACTTCGCGAAGAGCATCCTCGGCCGCCTGATCATCTCGCTCGTGCAGCCCACCCCGCACGACCTCCTCGCGCAGATCGAGCGCAGCCGCCCGCACATCGCGTCGTACGGCTCGTTGCGCTACGAGCGACGGGGGCCACGCGCGGCGGCGATGCATATCTTCGACGAGCCGCTCTACATCGAGAGCGTGCAGCTCGCCGGCATGCTCAGCACGCTCGACATGTGCGGGATCGCCCACGCGCAGACCTCGGTCGAGGTCCACTCGTGGTCGAGCGGCACCATCTTCGCGGAGTGGTGAGTCACGCGTACCGCGCCGCCGCCGCGAGGGCCTCCGCGCGCAGCTCGTCGCGGAGCGACGCCGGCTGCAACACTTCGAACCCGGCGCCGAACCCGAGCACCCATCGCCGAAGCGCCGGGCCGCCCGACACGGTCATCGTCACGCACGTGCGCCCGTCGCCGTGCGGCCGCGCCTCCACCTCACCGAGGCGCCGGAGCACGCTCGCCGTCACCACTGCGACGAGGCGCACCGGGGTCGACGCGATCGCGATCGGCAGCGGGTGCGGGTCGGCGTCGCGCGACCAGCGCCACGCATAGGGCCGCGTGCGAGGATCGAACTCGATCGGGAAGACGGTCTGCAGCGCGATGAGATCGCGCTGAATCGTGCGCGGAGTCGTGCGAAACCCCAGCCGGGCGAGCTGCGCGCGGAGCGCGGTCGTCCCGATGCACCGCGGATGAATCGGAAGGAGCTGGAGCATCGCCACCTGCCGCAGGATCTGGGGGCCGCTCGCCCGGCGCCGTCCAGAACTCGGCGGAAGCTCACAAACTACTGCAATCGCGGCCGACATGGCGCGAGGACAGCGGAAGGCCCCCGCGCGGTAAATCACCCCCCAGGGGTGATGAGCAAAGGATCAGTAGTGGCTACGCTCGCGCCTTGTCGACGAGCCCGCGCTTTCTCATCGTCGACGACGACGCCGCGCTCGCGTCCGCCGTCGCGAGCCAGCTCCGCGCCGAGTTCGCGTGCACGATCGCCAGCTCCATCCGCGAGGCGCGCGCGGCGCTCAAGACCGACGAGCCCTACTGCGGCTTCATCATCGACCTCCGCCTCCCCGACGGCGACGGCCTCGACGTGCTCAAGCTGGCCCGCAAGCGGAACCCCAACGCCCCTGCGGTGCTCCTCACCGGCAGCATCGAGGTGCCGGTGATCAACGAGACGTACGACCTTGGCGCGTCGTTCGTCGCCAAGCCGCTCGGCCTTCGCGCGCTCGCGCGCATCCTCGAAGAGGCCCACGCGTGCGCCCATGGCCTCGACCTCCGCACCCAGCGGCGCGTGGCCGACGCGGTGGCGCACTACGACCTGAGCACCGGCGAGCGCGACGTGCTCATCGCGAAGATCGCGGCCATCCCGCGCGAGGTGTTCGTGGCGGAGCGCGAGATCAGCCTCAACACCTACAAGTCCAAGGTGCGGACGCTGATTCGCAAGTTGAACGTGGAGTCGCTCGAGGATGCGCGGCGACTGCTGACCGGGGCCGACGCGCTGGCCCCGAAGAGGTAGCGACCAGATGTCCGAACCGTTGTTGCGCACGCTGCGAATGCTGCAGTTGATCCCGCGTGCGCCGAGGTCGATTGGCACCGCGGAGCTCCAGCAGAAGCTCGCCGAGCTCGGCTTCGAGATCGGCGCTCGCTCGATTCAGCGCGATCTGCAGGACCTCAAGGACCCGCTCGGCCTCGAGCTGCGCAAGGACACCAAGCCCTACGGCTGGCGATGGCCGGAGGACGCCGCGGTGTTCGAGGCGCCGGTGATGGACACGAGCACGGCGCTCACCCTCAAGCTCTCCCGCGAGTTCCTCGCGCGGGTGCTGCCGCCCGAGGCGCTCCAGCGGCTGCAGGGCCACGTGGCACGCGCCGAGAAGATCCTCGCGGCGGTCCCCCACAAGAAGCTCGCGCGGTGGCCGCAGAAGATCCGCGTCACCAGCGCCGGCATGCCGGTGCGCTACCCGAGCGTACCCGCGCCGATCCTCGACGTCGTGACCCGCGCGCTCCTCGAGGACCGCAAGTTCCAGTGCACCTACCAGACGCGCGGCGGCGAGGTGCGCGACTACGAGGTGAGCCCGATCGCGCTGGTGTACCGCGACGCCTTCCCGTATCTCGCGTGCGTGCTCAACAAGCACGAGGACGGCGTCGTGACGCTGGTGCCACACCGCATTCGCAGCGCCGCGCTGCTCCCCGGCGCGCGGTTCGTGCCGAAGGGCTTCGACCTCGACGAGTTCGTCCGCGCCGGCGGCACCGGATTCCTCCTCGGCCGCGATCCCATCCGCCTCACCGCGCTCATTCACAAGAAGGCGGCGCTCACGGTGATGGAGCTGCCGATCGCCGAGCAGCAGCAGCTCCGCGCGCACGATGACGAGCGCCTGTTCTTCGAGGCCGACGTCCCCAACAGCGTCGAGCTACAGCGATGGCTCCTCGGCTTCGGCGACGCGATCGAGGTGCTCGGACCCGAGAGCCTTCGCGCGCAGCTCCGCGCCGTCGTCGAGAACCTCGCCGAGCGGTACGCGCGGGACTCCGGCGAGCAGGAGCGGTGGGGCGCGCCTGCGATGTTCGCGCAGGCGGGTCACCTCTACACCGCGCGTTAGGCGCGCATCGTTGCAGCGCGGGAACGATGCATTGCCGAAAAAACGTGTAATCCCCGCGGGCGGGGCCGCATCTCTCCCGCCATGAACTCCACCGTCCCGCACAACACGCTCGAGACCGCGCGCCCCGGCCGCGCCCTTTCCACCGCCGCATGGGTCGTCTCCGTCCCGCTCTCGCTCATGCTCCTCATGGCGGGAACGAGCAAGCTCCGCGGTGTCCCGATGATGGTCGGGCTCTTCGAAGCGATCGGCGTCGGTCAGTGGTTCCGCTACGTCACCGGCGCGCTCGAGGTCGCGGGCGCGGTGCTGCTCTTCGTGCCGCGGCTGTCGGGCGCCGCCGCCACGCTGCTCGCGGGGGTGATGGCCGGCGCGATCGCGACGCACCTCTTCATCGTCGGCGGGAGCTTCGCCGTTCCGTTCGCCCTGCTGCTCGCGGCGGCGTTCATCGCCTACGTGCGCCGCGATCGCACGCTCGCGCTCCTCGGTCGCTGATACGGTCGCGCTCGTGAGCCTCCCGGATCTCTCGCTCGTCGCCGTGTTCGTCAAGGTCGTGGAGCTCGAGGGCTTCACGGCCGCGGCGAACGCGCTCGGCCTGCAGAAGTCATCGGTCAGCCGCAGCGTCGCGCAGCTCGAAGAGGCGCTCGGCGTCCGCCTGCTGCAGCGCACCTCTCGCAAGCTCAGCCTCACCGACGAGGGCCGCGCGTTCTTCGAGCGCGTGCGAGAGCCGCTGTCGGGCGTGCTCGACGCGATGGATTGCGTCGTCGAGAGCACCGGCGAGCCGCGCGGCACCATTCGGTTCAGCGCGCCGCCCGATCTCGGCGCACAGATCCTCGCCGAGCCCGTCGCGAGCTTCGTCCGCGCGCACCCGTTGATTCACGTCGACCTCGTGCTCACCAACCGCCTGGTCGACCTCGTCGCCGAGCGCATCGACATCGCGCTTCGGGCCACCGCGAAGCTCGAGGACTCGACGCTGGTCGCGCGCCGCATTCCGGGCCCGCGGATCGGCCTGTTCGCGTCACCCGGCTACGTGAAGCTGCGCGGCGCGCCGGCCACGGTCGCCGAGCTCGCGGCGCACGACTGCGTCCTCTTCCGCGGCCACGAGGGCCAGGCCACGTGGCTGCTCCACGGCCCGTCCGGCGAGGAGAGCGTCAGGGTTCGGGGCCCGATCAACGCGGACGACTTCGGCTTCATTCGCCCCGCCATGAGCGAGGGAGCCGGCATCGGCATGCTGCCGCTCATCTCGCACGCCGACGATCTGGTGCGAATCCTCCCGGAGCACACCATGGAGGGTGGCGCGATGTACCTCGTGCTCCCGAGCGGCCGACAAGTGCCCGCGCGCGTGAAGCTGTTTCGCGACTTCCTCGCCGAGCGCCTGAAGCGCTGCTGATCGTCAGCGCCGCGGAGCCCGCTGCGCGCGGTGCGTGCGGAGCACGGCGTCCCGAAACACGTCCTCCGGCACGTCGACCGCGACCGCGCCGATCGAACGGCGGACCGCGACCTCGAGGTCCGCGGGCCTGCGCAGCGCGAGGACGACGCTCGGACGCAGACGAATGCGCGCGATGGCGTCGATCACGCGCTCGAGCGAGCGGCGCTGACCGTGCGGGTCGAGCACGATGACGTCGCTCGTCAGGAGCGAGCCGGCGATCAGCGCGGAGCAGCTGCCGACGGCGGCGCGCCACGAACCGCGCAGCATGCCGAGCGCGCGCTCCTCGAAGCGCGGATCGCCGCTGACCACGAGGACGTCTCCGTGCATGGAGCCGGGTGGCGATGTGTCGCCGCGCGCGGCGGGGTACTCGTCGGTCGTCGCCTCGGTGTACAGCATGGCTCCCTCAAGCTCAGCAAGGAGCGCACCGCGCCGAGTGCGCGCGAGATCGGGCACAATGTCCGCTCGCGCCCCGAGACGGGCTGGCATCACCCTGCGGACCGCGAGAAGCACTGAACGAAGCCCGATGCCTCATCCCCCGAGCGACTATCGAACGCCGCCACGGCCGCCCCCGGCGCCCCCTCTCCGGCTCCGGTGGTCGAACGTCGGCGGCGGCGTGCTCGGCTGGTTCTGGTCTGCGATTTGGCTAATCGGCGCCGCGATCTTCGGCTTCATCGCCGCGCTCATCGTCCTCGACGCCACGCGCGACCTCGAGGGCACGCTCCAGAAGTCACTGGGAGACCTCGTCTTCGGCGTCGCCGCGGTGCTGCTCTTCGTCGGCTTCGCCGCGCTGCTCGGCGGGCTGGTCCTCGGCACGGGCGGCCTGACCATCGATCGCGCGAGCGGCACGATCGTTCGCTGGCGCGGGCTGGTGTTCATCCCGCTCTCGCGGGACACGCACTCGATCGCCGCCGAGACGCACGTGATGGTGCTGCCACACACGCACCGCACCCGCGCGGGCACGCGCGACGTCCACGTGGTGCACGTCGAGGGACACGGCTATTCGATCGCGCTCAACGAGCACCACTCATTCGACGACGCCAACGCGCAAGCAGAGACGATCCGCAGCTACCTGGCGGCGGTCTAGCCGACCGGGAAGTGGCGGGCGGCGGCGAGCTCGCGGCGCAGCTCGGGGCGGAAGCTCGGGTGCGCGAGCGCGATCAGCGCCTCGCCCCGCTCGCGAAGCGTCATGCCATGGAGGTTCTGCGCGCCGTACTCGGTGACGACCCAGTGGACGTGCCCGCGCGTGGTGACGACGCCCGCTCCCGGCTTGAGGGACGGGACGATGCGCGACAGCTTGCCGGACGCCGCCGTCGACGGGAGGGCGATGATCGGCTTGCCGCCGTGCGACAGCGCAGCGCCGCGGATGAAGTCCATCTGGCCGCCGATGCCGGAGTAGATCCGGAACCCGATCGAGTCGGCGCACACCTGGCCCGAGAGATCGATCTCCAGCGCCGAGTTGATCGCGACGACCTTGGGGTTCTCGCGGATGAGCGCGGTGTCGTTGGTGCGGTCGCAGGGGTGAAACTCGACGCGCGGGTTGTCGTCGACGTAGTCGAACACGCGCTTGGTGCCGTTGACGAACGACGTGGTCGTGCGACCGCAGTGAATCTTCTTGAACCGATTGGTGACGACGCCGCCCTCGAGCAGCGGCACGAGCCCGTCGGAGAACATCTCGGTGTGCACGCCGAGGTCGACCTTGTCGCCGAGGCGCGCGAGCACCGCGTCGGGGATCGCGCCGATGCCCATTTGCAGCGTGGAGCCGTCCTCGATGAGCGCCGCGATCTGTTCGCCGATCTGCGACTCGACCTCGCCGATCTCGGCGACGTGGCCGTGGGGGAGCGGGCGATCGGTCTCGATGAACGCAGACACCCGCTCGATGGGCACCACGGTGTGCCCGTGCGTGCGCGGCATGCGGCTGTTGATCTCGGCGATGACGATCTTCGCGCTGTCGACGGCGGCGCGCGCCGCATCGCACGACGTGCCGAGCGTGCAGAGGCCGTGCTTGTCGGGCGGCGAGAGCTGCACGATCGCGACGTCGAGCGGGATCTGCCCGCTGGTGAACAGCTTGGGGATGTCGGACAGGAAGATGGGCATGAAGTCTGCGCGCCCCTCTTCAACGGGCTTGCGGAGCGCCGGCCCCGTGAAGAGCGACACCGACCGAAACCGGCCTGCGTGTTCTTCCGCCGCGAACGGCGCGCCTCCCTCGAGGTGGAGGTGATAGAGCGTGACCGCCTCGAGCGCGGTGCGGCGGCAGAGCGCCTCGAGGAGCGGCAGCGGCGTGGCGGCGGCCGCGTGCACGAAGAGCTTCATGCCGCTGGCGATGCGGGAGACGACGTCGTCGGCGCTGGACGCTCGGGAGGACCAGTTCATGCGCGCGACTGTTGAATCGATCGCGCCAGGGGATCAACCAATCCATGAGGCAGGACGCCACATGGGGCGTTCATGTCAGCGCTCATGTGGCCCAGCAAGAAGCGCTCCCGCGCCCGTGCCATCATCCGCTCCCCATGCGCATCGCGCGGAAGCTCACCATCGCCCTCGTCCTCGCGGTCTGCGCGGTCCTGGCCGTACACGGCTACCTCACCTCGCGCCGAGAGATCGCCTTCTTCGAGGCCGACACCCAGCGCGACGCGCGAATGATGGGTCGAGCGCTCGCGGCCGTCGTCAGCGAGCTGTGGCGCACCGAGGGCGAGGAGCGCGCGCGCAAGACCATCGGCGAGGCCAACGAGCGCGAGGCCTCGGTCAACTTCAAGTACGTCTCGCTGCTCCCCCACGCAGAGGTCAAGCCCAGCGTCGCCCTCGAGAGAATCGGCACGCCCGATCCGGGGCGCGTCTCGGTGGTCCGCGATCTCCAGGGCGACGGGACGATCTACACCTACGTCCCGCTCGCGATCGACGCGAGCCGGCGCGGCGCGATCGAGGTCTCGTCGTCTCTCGCCGAGCAGCACCGCTACGTCCGACGGAGCGTGCTCGCGATCGGCATCACCACCACCGCGACCACCGGCATCGCGGCGGCGCTCACCATCCTCCTCGGCGCCTGGTTCGTCGGCCGGCCGATGCGCGAGCTCATCGCCAAGGCACGCCGAATCGGCGGCGGCGATCTCACCGGGCCGCTGGTTCTCAGCCAGCGCGACGAGCTCGGCGAGCTCGCCACCGAGATCAACTCCATGTGCGATCGCCTGGCCGAGGAGCGCCTCGCGAGGATGCGTGCGGTCGACGAGCTCCGCCACGCGCACCGCCTGGCCGTCGTCGGTCGCCTGGCCGCCGGCATCGCCCACGAGCTCGGAACGCCCCTCCACGTGGTCTCCGGTTGGGCGGACATGATCGTCAACCGCGAGGTCGAGGGCGACGGCGTGATCAACGCGGCGCGGAACGTCTCGTCCGCCGCCTCGCGCATGGCGGCGATCATCCGCCAGCTGCTCGATTTCGCGCGTCGTCGCGTGGTGAACAAAGAGCCGCAATCGCTCGAGAACGTCGTCCGGCAGGCGACGACGTTGCTGACGCCCATCGCCGAGAAGCGCCGGGTCGAGCTCTCCATCCGCGCGCCCGCGACGGCGGTCGAGGTGGAGGTCGACGCCGCGCAGCTGCAGCAGGCCGTCACCAACCTCGTCATGAACGGCATCGAGGCAATGCCCGACGGGGGGCAGCTCACCATCGCCCTCTCCACGGCTCGGGTGCAGCCGCCGGCCGAGCTCGGGGGCGCCGAACAGAAGTGGGCGGCGATCGAGATCCGCGACAACGGTCCGGGGATGGCGCCAGCGGTGCTCGAACAGGTCTTCGAGCCCTTCTTCACGACCAAGAACGTCGGCGAGGGCACCGGCCTCGGTCTCTCGGTCTCGTATGGCATCGTGCAGGAACACGGCGGTTTCATCGAAGCCGAGTCGACGCCGGGGCACGGGACGTGCTTCCGGGTGCTGCTCCCCCTGCACGCGGAAGGTACTGGATGAGCGGCCGCATCCTCATCGTCGACGACGACAAGAGTCTCTGCGAAATGCTCGCGGCAGGGCTGCAGCGGCGCGGCTTCGACGCCGAGTGGGCGACGTCGGGCGAGGAGGCGTTCGCGCGCGTGCGCACCCGCGAGTTCGACGTGGTGGTCGCCGACCTCAACATGCGCGGGATGACAGGCATCGAGCTGTGCGAGCGGGTCGTCGCCGATCGCCCCGATCTGCCCGTGGTCGTGATCACCGCGTTCGGCAGCCTCGATACTGCCATTGCTGCCATTCGCGCCGGCGCCTACGACTTCATCACCAAGCCGTTCGAGACCGCGGCGCTGGTCCTCACCCTCGCGCGCGCCGTCGCGCACAGGGCGCTCCGCCAAGAGGTGCGCATGCTGCGCGAGCGGGTGGCGAACGCCAACCGCTTCGAGGAGATGATCGGCGCGAGCCCGGCGATGACCGAGGTCACCGAGCTGCTCGGCCGGGTCGCCGAGACCGACGCCGCGGTCTTGATCACCGGCGAGAGCGGCACCGGCAAGGAGGTCGCGGCGCGCGCGCTCCACGCGCGGGGCCCGCGGCGCGCCGGCCCGTTCGTCGCCGTCAACTGCGCCGCGATCCCCGGAAACCTCCTCGAGAGCGAGCTGTTCGGGCACGCGCGCGGGGCCTTCACCGACGCCAAGACCGCGCGGGTCGGCCTCTTCCAGCAGGCCGACGGCGGCACGTTGTTCCTCGACGAGGTCGGCGAGATCCCCCTGCTCCTCCAGCCCAAGCTGTTGCGCGCGCTGCAGGAGCGCACCGTGCGTCCCGTCGGCAGCGACTCGGAAGTCGCCTTCGACGCGCGGATCATCGCCGCGACCAACCGCGACCTCGAGCTGGCCATCGAGGAGAAGCGCTTTCGCGAGGATCTCTACTACCGAATCAACGTGATCCGCGTGGAGCTCCCGCCGCTGCGGGCGCGCGGCGCCGACGTCCTCCTCCTCGCCCAGCACTTCCTCGAGGGGTTCGCGAAGCGGATGGGCAAGCCGGTCGCCGGCTTCACCCCCCCGGCCGCCGAGAAGCTCGTCGCCTACGCGTGGCCGGGCAACGCGCGCGAGCTACAGAACTCGATCGAGCGGGCGGTGGCGCTCACGCAGTACGATCGCATCGCCGTCGAGGACCTCCCGGAGACGGTCCGCAACTACCGACGCTCGCACGTGCTCATTGCGAGCGAGGATCCCGAAGAGCTCGTCACGATGGACGAGGTCGAACGGCGCTACATCGTCCGCGTGCTCGAGGCGACGGGCGGCAACAAGAAGGCGGCGGCGAAGATCCTCGGCTTCGATCGCAGAACGCTCTATCGGAAGCTCGAACGCTGGGGCCTCGCCGTCGAGCCGCGCGACGACAACGGGTAGCGCTCGCTGGAACTAGAGCTCGCGCTCGAGTGGCGAGGGGGCGGCGGGGCGGGGCGGCTCGGGGAGGTCGGTCATGGTCGCCTCGGTGAGCAGGAGGAGCCCCGCGACCGAGACCGCGTTCTCGATGGCGACCCGGACCACCTTCGCGGCGTCGATGATCCCGGCTTCGATCAGGTCGACGTAGACCCCGCGCGCCGCGTCGAACCCGAAGTTGCCGGTGCCGTTGCGCATGCGATCCAGCACGACGCCGGCATCGACGCCGGAGTTCTCGGCGATCTGCCGCGAGGGGAGCTCGAGGGCGTGGCGGAGGATCCGCACGCCGCTCCGTTCGTCGCCCTCGCACCGCTGCTCCTCGGCCGCGAGCGCGTCGGCGCAGCGAAGGAGCGGCAGCCCCGACCCGGCGACGATCCCCTCCGCGACCGCGGCGCGGGTGGCGTTGATCGCGTCGTCGAACGCCTCCTTGCGCGACTTGAGCTCGGCCTCGGAGGGCGCTCCCACGCGAATGACGGCGACCCCACCGATCAGCTTGGCGAGCCGCTCCTGCAGCTTCTCGCGGTCGTAGTCGCTCTTCACCTCCTTGATCTGACGACGGAGGAGCTCGACCCGGCCGGTGAGCGCGCGCGCGTCCCCCATACCGCCGATGATGGTGCACTCGTCCTGTTTGACGACGACCCGGCTCGCGCGACCGAGCTGTTCGATGGTGGTGTGCTCCAGCTTGAGGCCGGTCTCCTCGGCGATGATCTGGCCGCCGGTGAGGATCGCGATGTCCTCGAGCATGGCCTTGCGGCGGTCACCGAAGCCCGGCGCCTTCACCGCGACGCAGCGCACGGTGCCGCGCAGCTTGTTGACCACGAGCGTGGCGAGCGCGTCGCCCTCGACCTCCTCGGCGATGAGGAGCAGCGCGCGGCCCTGTTTGGCGATCTCCTCGAGCAGCGGCAGGAGATCCTTCATCGCGCCGATTCGCTTGTCGTGGATGAGCACCAGCGGGTCGTCGAGCACGCACTCCATTCGCTCGGGATCGGTCACGAAGTACGGCGAGAGGTACCCGCGATCGAACTGCATGCCCTGCACGACCTCGAGGGACGTCTCGGTGCCCTTCGCCTCCTCGACGGTGATCACACCCTCGCCCCCGACCTTCTCGACCGCGTCGCCGACGAGCTCGCCGATCGCTTCGTCGTTGTGGGCGGAGACCGCCGCGATCTGCACCTTCTCCCTGCGGCTCGAGATCGGGCGCGCCTGCGCGCGGATGCTCGCGATGGCGAGCTTGGCCGCGCGATCGAGGCCACGCTTGAGATCGATCGCGCTGGCGCCGGCGGCGACGTTGCGCACGCCCTCCGCGAAGATCGCGTGGGCGAGCAGGGTCGACGTCGTCGTCCCGTCGCCGACCGCGTCGCCGGTGCGCTCGGCGGCCTGCCGGATCATTTGCACTCCGAGGTTCTCCTCGGGGTCCTTGAGGTCGAGCTCTTTGGCGATGGTCACGCCGTCGTTGCAGACGAGCGGCGTCCCCCACGAGCGCGCGAGGAGCACGCTCTTGGACTTGGGGCCGAGGGTGACCCGAACGGCGTCGGCGAGCGCGGCCGCGCCGCGGAGGACCTTCTCGCGCGCGTCGGAACGGAACAGCAAATGTTTGTGGCTCATCGCGACCCTCCCCTCGGGTGTCCAACGAAGCGACGAGCAACCGACGCGCCAGCTACTTGCGGATGGGTCGGGACTCGCTGAGCGGGTGCGCGCTGCCGGGGCGGCCGCTCGCGAGGTTGCCGCGCACGTTGGCGTGGGTGGGGTGCGGCGGGGGCGGACTCGCGGACTCGCGCTGGAGGTGGCGCGCGACGTGCGCCGGGAGGTGGCGAATCATTCGCGTCAGCAGCTCGGCCGGGAGCGCATCGCCCACCACCCGGAGCACGGACTCGGCGCGCTCGGTCGCGGCCGGCAGATCGAGGAGCGCGCTCTGCGCGACGCGCTCGAAGAATCCACCGGGGAGCTCCGACGCGCGCAGCGCGAAGCCGAGCGGCGACGGCAGTGTTTGCGCGAGCGCGCGCACATCGTTCGTGGGCAGCTCGCTGGCGAGCGCCGTCAACGTCGCCTCGACGAGATTGAGGACTTCGGCGGTCGGCGCTCGGGGGATCCCTGCCCGCTTCGCGACCGACTGGAGGAGGACATCGAGGTCGATGGAGGACATATGCATCCACGAAGCAAGGACGAAGCCGCGTGGCACACGGCTCGCGACTTCGCACCTGCCCGTCACCTCATCGGGACGCGAGGCTGATCCGTGGGGGCACCGGTGCGCGCACGGTAGCCAACTGGAGCTGCGTCGCAGTGCACGTCGGCCACGGCGACAGGATCCGTCGCAGGAGAGTGTCATGAACATCAACGTTCCCTATGGGATGCCCAAGCGCCTCGCCAAAACCACGGTCGCCGACGCGCGTGCACGAATCACCGACGCGCTGAAGGAAGAGGGCTTCGGGATCCTCACCGAGATCGATGTGCAGGCGACGCTGCAGAAGAAGCTCAACCTCGAGACCGAGCCGTATCTGATCCTCGGGGCCTGCAACCCCCAGCTCGCGCACAAGGCGATCGGCGTCGATCCGGGGATCGGGCTACTCCTGCCATGCAACGTCGTGGTCACGAGCGACGGCCCCGACGCGGTGGTCTCGATCGCGTCACCGCGCTCGATGTTCCACGCGGCCGGCCCCAACGAAGGGCTCGCGCCCATCGCCGAGGAGGCCGAGTCGCGCCTCAGTCGCGCGCTCGAGAGACTGCGCTGAGCCGACCGCGCGCGGCCTCGAGGAGCAGCCGGCGCTCGGCCGCGTCGACGTTGCGGCGGGTGCTCGCGATGGCGTCGGGGTTGACCGAGATCGAGTCGATCCCCGCGCGCACCAGGAGCTCCGCGAACTCCGGGTGCACCGACGGCGCCTGGCCGCAGATCGACGAGGTCATCCCGTTCTCGCGCGCCGTGCGGATGATCGCCTCGATCGCCGCCACCACGGCCTCGTCTCGCTCGTCGAAGAGCTCGGCGAGCGCGGTGCTGTCGCGATCGACGCCGAGCATCAGCTGGGTGAGGTCGTTGGAGCCGATCGACACGCCGTTCACGCCGAGCCTCGCGTAGGCCGGAAGCCAGTGGATGATCGAGGGCACCTCGGCCATGACCCACAGCTGGAAGTCGCGGTCCCGAACGAGGTTGCTCTGGTAGACCACGTCGGTGCAGGCGCGCAGCTCGCGGAGCGTGCGCACGAACGGGATCATCAGGTGGACGTTGTGGAGGCCGGCGCGCGCGCGCTCGAGGGCCTCGAGCTCGAGCGCGAACAGGTCGGGCTCCTTCACATAGCGAAAGCAGCCGCGGTACCCGATCATCGGGTTCTCCTCGGCGGGCTCGAATTTCTCGCCGCCCTCGAGCCCGCGGAACTCGTTGGTGCGGAAGTCCATCGAGCGGTAGACGACCACGCGCGGGTGGAACGCCTTGGCGAAGGTGCGGATGCCCTCGGCGAGCTTGTCGACGAACGCCTTCGACTGCCCTCGCTCGAGGAGGAGTCGCGGGTGCTTGCCGTCGAGCGCGCGGAGCATCATGAACTCGGCGCGGAGCAGCCCGACGCCGTCGACGGGGCGCGCTGCGATCTCCTCCGCGCGCGCGGGATCGGCGAGGTTGACGTAGACCCGGGTTGCGGTGGCCGTCGCGGTGGCGACCGGCGCGGAGACGGTGGGTTTGGGTTGCGGCGCAGCGATGGCGCCCCGCCGCACGACGCCCTCGACGCCGTCCACGGTCACGACGATCCCGTCGGTGAGCACCTTCGTCGCGTTGCCTGCGCCGACGACGCAGGGAATGCCGAGCTCGCGCGAGACGATCGCGGCGTGGCTGGTTTTGCCCCCGCTGTCGGTGACGATCGCGGCGGCGCGGCGGAGGACCGGCACCCAATCGGGCGTCGTCATCGGCGCGATGAGGATCTCGCCGGCCAGCAGCGCGGAGCCCTGCTCCGGCGAGGTCAGCACGCGAATCGGACCGCTGACCGTGCCCGGGCTCGCGCCGAGACCGCGCACCAGGACCTCGCCGTTCTCCCGGCGCGGCCGGCCGGTGACCGGACGGGTCTGCACGAGGAACGTCTTGCCCCCGGCGATCGCGAACTCGGCGTCCTGCGGGGCGCCGTAGTGACGCTCGTCGCGCAGGGCCAGCTCGGCGAGCGCGCGGACCTCGTCGTCGTTGAGCGAGGGCGCGTCCGCGCGCTCGGGCGCGAGGTCCCGGCGCTCGTCGCCCTTCTGGCCACGCACGAGCTCGAAGGCCTTGTGTCCGACCGCGCGCTCGACGATCGCGAGCGTCTGCTTGTCGACCACGAAGCGATCGGGCTGCACGAGGCCGCCGACCACGACCTCGCCGAGCCCCCACGAGGACTCGATCACCATGACGTCGTCGCGACCGCTGCTCGGGTCGACGGTGAACAGCACGCCTGCCTTCTCGGAGTCGATCATCGCCTCGACGACGACGGCGAGCTCGGGATCGGCTGGGGCGTGCTGCTTGTTCCGATAGAAGAGCGCGCGGGCGCCGAACGCGCTCGCCCAACAATCTCGCACCGCGTCCACGACCGCGTCGTCGCCGCGGACGTTGAGGAAGCTCTTGTGCATGCCGGCGAAGGAGAACTGGGCGGTGTCCTCCGCGGTGGCCGACGAGCGCACCGCGACGAACGGTGCGTCGACGCCGAGGCGCGTGCTCAGCGAGCGATACGCCGCGAGGATCTGTTGACGAACTCCGGGCGGCACCGCCGCGGCGCGCACCCGCTCCTGGATCTCGACCGCCGCGCGCTGCAGCGCGGCCGTGTCGTCGACGTTGAGCGCCGCGATTCGCGCGCTCAGCTCGGACGCGAGCCCGCTCTGCTCCAGCAGCTCCGCGAACGCGTCGACGGTGACCACGAACCCGGGCGGGACGGGGAGCCCCGCGCGGGTCATCTCGCCGAGATTGGCGCCCTTACCGCCTGCGCGGGGGACGTCGCTACGGGACAGCTCCTCGAACCATGCGGTGGTGGCCATGTGGCGCGAGCGTGCGCAACTCGTGCCACCGGTGGCTCACGCGAGCGACGCCCGGAACCGCCACACGCCGGGATCCTCGGCGGTCTCGCCCTCGGCGTCGTAACTGACGAAGCCGCGCGCCACCATGGTGTCGACGAGCTGCTCTGCCTCGAGCAGCGAACAGTCGAGCAGCTTTACGGTCGCGTCACGCAGCTCGGTCTTCCCGTACAGGTAGCCGGTGGCCGGGAACGGCAGCGCGGAGCGGATGTTGATCGCGAGAGAGGCGAGATCGATTTCTTGCAGCCGCATGCGGCGAACGCACGCAGATCTCGTACCGAGCCGATGGCTCGGCGGTTCCCGGCGACCGGGCTCGAGACGGCAACGCCCCCTGCGCGGCGACGTGCAGCTCGTTCGCGGGCGGATCAGCCGCTGAAGTTGTCGGCGGGGAAGAGGTCGTCCTTGAGCACGCGCTCACCGAGCAGCACCTTTTCTTCGCGCTTCATGTGGTCCGCGAGCTCGTCGAGCAGGGTGGAGGTGAGCTTGGCGGCGACGGTCCCGTCCGGCGCGGCGCGGGCTTCGGAGATCATGGCCTGGAGCGCCTCGTGCTCCGCCTGGTGCTCCTGGAGCATGATCGCCACGCGCTCCGGTCCCCACGCGTCGACGGTGGGGAGCACGTTCCCGAGCAGCGCGACCTCTCGGGCGTTGTGTCCGTGCACGGCGTCGGTGAGCCGGGCGAGACACGCGCGCAGCTGCTCGTGCGCCGCCTTCTCGACCGCGGCGCGCGTCTGCGCCAGGAGCTGCCAGATCTCTTTGTGTTGTTCGAGGAGCTCGGTTCGAATTTGCGTCATCGTCATCGGTCACCTCCCGCGAGCCGTTGGAGCCATTAGTGCGCCACCGGGTCGTCCTCGACATCCTCCGCCTTGATCACCGGGTCGGGCGGCAGCCTCGACAGCTGCTGCTCGACCAATCCCGCGTGCTCGACCTCGTCTTCGCAGAGCTCGGCGAACAGCGCCTGCACGGCCGGATCCTTCACGGCGGCGAGCGCCCTCGTGAAGAACTCGTGGGCCTTCTTCTCGGCGCGCAGAGCGACCTCGAGCGCCTGCCGCGGCGTGGTGTTCGCGCGGACGTCGTCGTAGTCCGGCGCCTCGACGTCGAAGAGCATCTCGCGGCGCACGCGGCGCGGCGCGGCGCCAAACAGCTCGGTGCGCCGATGCTCGAGGCGTCCCTCGTGAACGCCCTCGATCTTGACCATGAAGCGAAAGAAGCCGCCCACGTCCTGGTTGTGGTGGAGCTCCATCTGGTGCGCGAGCTCGTCGTAGCGCTCCTTGGCCTCCTCTTCGACGAGGATGGCCAGGTCGAGCGCGTCCTGCAGCGACAGCGTGGCGAAGTCGATCGTGCGCGGAACCATGGGCGACCTCACTTCTGGAGGAACATGTCGAGGATTCGTTCGCGCGGGACCGCCTCGAGGGCGAGCTTCGCCTGGCGCTCGCGGACGAGCGCGTCGAGCGTGGGTTGGGGAGCCGGGTCCTTGTAGAGGACGCCGGTGTAGAGCACCTCGCCGTAGGTCTGCGCGAGCCCCATCGCCGCGAGGCGGTTGGTCGAGTCGTGGCCGACGCTCGCGAGCGTCTTCATCCGACCGCGCTGCGCCTTCACCTGCTGGTCCTCGGGCGCGAACGTGACGCACGGCGACTGCACGTTGACGAACGAGAACCCGGGGTGGCGGATCGCCTGCTCGATGACGTCCGCGAGGCCGGCCATGTCGGCGGGCGTGCCCTGGGCGACGAAGCTCGCGCCGTAGGCCAGCACGTAGAGGAGCGGGTTGACCGGGGCCTCGAGCGAGCCGTACTCGGAGGTGACCGTCTTCAAGCCCCTCGGCGAGGTCGGCGACAGCTGCCCCTTCGTGAGGCCGTAGATCTGGTTGTCCATGACGATGTACGTCAGGTCGATGTTGCGGCGGATCGCGTGCGCGACGTGGCCACCGCCGATCGAGAAGCCGTCGCCGTCGCCCCCGGCGACCAGCACGAGCAGCTCGGGCCGCGCGAGCTTGATGCCCTGGGCGATCGGCAACGCGCGACCGTGCACGCTGTTGAAGCCGTAGGCGGTGGTGTAGCCGGGGATGCGGCTCGAGCAGCCGATGCCGGACACGAAGGCGATCTCGTGCGGCGGGCGGCCGATGCCCGCGAGCGCGCGGTAGATCGCCTGCAGCACACCGAAGTCGCCGCACCCCGGACACCAGATCGGCTTCAAGTCGCTCTTGAAGTCCTTGGCCTGAAGGGCTGGCCGTTCGACAGGAATGGAGCTCACGGTCAGGCCTCCGTCGCGATCGGGTTGATCGGGTGTTGTAGGGCGAGCGAAGCCTGGAGCAGCTTGGCGACGACCTCGCGCGGTTGGATGGGATTGGCGCCGCTGCGGCAGAACGACGTCACGCACGACGGGACGTCCACGTACATGCGGAGCAGGTGATAGAGCTGCCCCTGGAACGACAGCTCGACGACGAGCCCCGCCTTCACGCCGGCGAAGAAGTCGCGGTAGACGTCCTCGGCGATCGGGTAGAGCAGCCACGGCACCAGCAGCTTCACGTTGAGCGCCTTGGCCTTCGCGAGGTCGAGCGCCTCGCGACACACGCCGGCGATCGAGCCCCACGCGATCATCGCGAGCGGCGCGTTGGGATCGCCCTCGATGTGGAAGAGGTCTCGCCGCGCCTGGAGCGGCGCGAGCTTGCGGAACCGCTTCTCGTTCATGGCGTGGTGGACCCGACCGCTCGCCGTCGGGTTGCCGGCCTCGTTGTGCTCGATGCCGGCGCCCTGATAGTTGCCACCCGGCATGCCGGGGTGGCTCACCGGGCTCACGCCGTCCGCGGTCATGCGGAAGCGCGAGTACTGCTCCAGCTCGGCCGCGCTCGGGAGCTTGCGCGTCTCGACGGTGAACGCCGACGTGTCGATCGGATCGACGGTCTCCTTGCGCTGCGCGATCTCCTGATCGCTGAGCATGATGACCGGCGTCTGGAACTGCTCGGCGAGGTTGAAGGCCTGCACCGTGACGTCGAAGGTGTCGGCCACCGAGGTGGGGGCGAGCACCGGGCGGAGCACGTCGCCGTGGGCGGAGAACGCGGCCATATAGAGGTCGGACTGCTCGGCCTTGGTCGGCAAGCCGGTGGAGGGGCCGCCGCGCTGCACGTCGACGATGACCAGCGGCAGCTCGGCGATCGTCGCGAGGCCCATGATCTCGGTCTTGAGCGCCATGCCCGGGCCGGACGTGGCGGTCATCGCCTTGCGGCCGGCGAACGACGCGCCGAGCGCCGCGCCGATGCCGGCGATCTCGTCCTCGGCCTGCAGCACCGCGCCGCCGTATTTCCACAGCTCGCGGGTGTGGAACTGCATGATCTCGGTGGAGGGCGTGATCGGGTAGCCGCCGAAGAACTCGCAGCCGGCGAAGATGGACGCCGCGGCGCACATGTCGTTGCCGTCGGTGAGCATCTTCGCGCCGTCTCGTCCCACGGGCCGCTCCATGGCGCGCGGCTTCTTGAGCGGGTGCTCCTTGGCGTAGGCCTCGCCGAGCGCGAACGCCTTCTCGTTGGCCTCGACGAGCTTCTCGCCCTTGCGCGCGAACTTCTTCTTCAGGCCGCGCAGGATCGACTCGCGGGCGATGTCGAACCACCCGGCGATGAGCCCGAGCACGATGGTGGTCTTGGCCTTGTCGGACCCGGTCGCCTGCTTGGCCATGTCGGCGATCGGGATCGCGAACACCTCGTGCGGCGTGACACCGATCAACGGGAGCGCGTCGGGCGCGACGCCGGTCTTGCTCTCGTAAATGACCACCGTATCGCCGGAGACCGGCAGCTCCGCCCCGAAACGGAGGAAGTCGTCCCAGTTGAGGGCGACGGCCACGTCGAGCGCGCCGCCGGGGTTGTGCACGCGGCTCGTCGAGAGACGGACGCGGCACGAGGACTCGCCGCCGCGGACCTGCGAGCCGAAGCTCTTGGTCATCATGGCGTGGTAACCCTCGTAGGCCGCCGCGGCGATCAGGGACTCTCCCGCGCTGACGACGCCGTCTCCTCCGGAGCCGGCCATGCCGATGATCAGGTCATTCATGGGGTAGCGACCACTTTCGCAACAGTTATGCCGCCACGTTTTTGCGCCGGCACTCGCGCGTCCGCCGCATTCGCTGCGGGCCGCGCGCACGGTCTGCGTCGCTACCGGCGCTCGAGGAGCGAGGTTGCGGCCGCGAGAGATTGATCGACGAGGGGCTTGGGCCAGAGGCCGAGACCGACGACGGCGACCACGCAGATGCCGATCGCGAGGCGCATCGGCGCGCCGAGCTCGGGGCGCTTCAACGCACCGGGCTCGCTCATGTACGCCGCCGAGAGCACGCGGAGGTAGTAGAACAACCCCACGACCGCGAGCGCGATGCCCACGACCACGGGGAGCACCAGGCCGGCGCGGAACGCGGCGAGGAGCACGTAGAGCTTCGCCCAGAAGCCGACGACGAACGGGATCCCGGCGAGCGAGAGGAGGAACGCCATCAACGCCGCCGCGAGGCCGGGTGCGCGTTGGGCGAGGCCCGCGAGCGACGCGGCCGAGTGCTCGCCGCTGCTCTCGGCAGCGACGTGGAGCACGAGGAACGCGCCCATGTTGGTGAAGAGATAGGCCGTAAGGAAGAAGAACGTCATCCCGGCGGCGAAGGTGTCGTTCGAGGCGAGCGCGACGAGGACGTAGCCCATCTGCGCGATGCCCGAGTAGCCGAGGAGCCGCCGGAGATCGGTCTGCGGCAGCGCGAGGAGGTTGCCGACGACCATCGAGAGGATCGCGAGCAGCGCGATCACCGGCGCCCAGTGCGCCGGGTGGCCGCGCATACCAAAGAGGAAGATGGCCGACATCGCCGCGACGCCCGCGGCCTTGGGCGCGACCGAGAGGAAGGCGACGAACGGCGTCGACGCGCCCTGGTACGTGTCGGGCACCCACATATGGAAGGGCACCATGCCGAGCTTGTAGCCCATGCCGGCGATGACGAACGCGAGCCCCACGCCCGCGAGCGGCGTCGTCGCCCCCGCGGCGCCGGCGAGCGCGTCGAGCCGGGTCGTGCCGGTCATCCCGGTGAAGAGCGCGAGGCCGAACAGCGTGATCGCCGTGCTCGTCGCGCCGGTGAGGTACAGCTTCAGCGCGGCCTCGGCGGCGTGACCGCCCTTGGTCTCGGTCTTCGCGTAGGCGGCGAGCACATAGAGCGGGATGCCCATCAGCTCGAACGCGACGATGAGCAGCACGAGGTCGCGCGCGCCCGGCAGGATCAGCATGCCGATGATGCTGAACAGCATCGCCAGCCAGTACTCGCCCACCCGGTGGGGCGTGCGTTTGGCCACGTCGTCGAGCCCGCCGAGGGCCGCGACGACGCCGGCGGAGAGGAACAGGCGCTGGAAGGAGGTGGTCCAGGCCGAGCCCTCGAACGCGCCGTGCGCCGCGCGGCCGTCGGTCGGAAACAAGAACGTCGCGCAGAAGATGGCGGCGAGCGCCCCGGCCACGAAGTAGCCGAGCCACCGCCGCGACGTGTGCGGGTGCGTGAGCACGTCGACGACGAGCAGCACGATCGCGACCGCGGCGACCGCGAGCGGGACCCACAGCGCACGGAGCTCGCTCATGGCTTGAACCCTTCCGCGTGCGTCGAAACGACGCGCTCGATCGCCTCCAAGCGGAGCAGCCGCTCGAGGTGCATCGCGCTCCCCGGGTCGATGTGATCGAGCAGGATGCGCGGCCACAGCCCGAACAACACCACGCAGGCGCCGAGCACGATCGGCGCCGCCCACTCGGTGCCGCGGGCCTCTCCGAGGTCGTGGAACTCCTTGCTCGGCCCCTCGCCCCAGAAGATCGCGCGGGTGGCGCGGAGCACGTAGATCGCGGTGACGAACGCGCCGAGCACGCCGGGGATCGCCCACAGGTAGTGCCCCGCGCGCCACGCGCCGAGGAACACGAGGAACTCCGAGACGAAGCCGGCCGTGCCGGGGAGGCCGAGCGATGACAGGCACGCGAGGGTGAAGAACGCGGCGACGCCGGGCATCACCGTGGCGAACCCGCCCATCTTGGCGACCGCGCGGGTGTGCGCGCGCTCGTACACCAGGCCGACCATCGCGAAGAAGAGCGCGGTCATGATCCCGTGGGCGACCATCTGGAACACCGCGCCGTTCCACCCCTCGGGCGTGAGGGTCGCCGCGCCGAGCATCACCACGCCCATGTGGCTGACCGACGAGTACGCGATGATGTACTTGAGGTCCTTCTGGCTCATGGCGCAGAAGGCGCCGTAGAGCACGTTGACCGCGGCGACCGCGCCCACGACCGGCACCCACACCCGCGCGCCGTGCGGCAGGAGCACCATGCCGACGCGCATCACGCCGAACGCACCGAGCTTCATCAGCACGCCGGCGTGGAGCATCGACACCGCGGTCGGCGCGGACGCGTGACCGTCGGGCGACCACGTGTGGAAGGGGAAGACGCCGGCGAGGGTGCCGAACCCGAGCCAGAGGAGCGGGAACAACACCACCTGCAGCTCGGGCGAGTAGTGGGCGCTCGCGAGCACCCCGAGATCGAAGCTCCGCGCGCCCGCCTTGGCGTAGAGCGCGAAGATGGCGACCAGGATCGCCGCCGACCCGACGAGCAACATCAGGGTGAGCTTCATCGCGGCGTATTGCTTGTCGCCCACCGAGAAGAACTCCCACGCACGGCGGAACGGGCCCTCGGCCCGCACCTCGTGGCTCGAGCCCCAGATGCCGATGAGGAGGTACATCGGGAGCACGGCGATCTCGTAGAACAGGAAGAAGACGAGCAAGTCCTGGGTGACGAACACGCCGTACACGCCGGACACCAGGATGAGCAGGAGCGCGAAGTACTCCTTGTCGCGCTTGGCGATCGACCAGCTCGCGAGCACGCCCGCGAAGATGATCACCGAGGTGAGGATGAGCAGCGGCCCGCCCCACCCGTCGAGCGCGAACGTGAGATGAATGCCGAGCGCCGGGACGATCGGGTAGCTCTCGACCATCTGGAAGCCCGAGCGGGCTCGGTCGTACGACGTGAGCGCCACCACGCTGCCGAGCAGCGACACCGTGGCGGCGACGAGCGAGACGACGCGGATGGCGAGCCTCTGCTCGGGCCGCAGGAACAGCAGCACCAACGCGGCGAGCGCGGGCGCACCGACCACGAGGGACAACAGATGCGAGGTCATCGCAGCACCGTCCAGGCAGCGAGAGAGGCCGCGCCCACCACGACCGCGAGCACGTAGTCGGGCGCCATGCCGGTTTGCAGCGGGCGCATTCCGCGCCCCGCGTCGATCGTTCGGTAGCCGAGCAGGTTGATCATCCCGTCGACCACGTAGCGGTCGACCCAGGCGAGCGAGTCGCTCAGGACGAGCGTCACGCGGCGGAAGCTGTACTCGTAGAAGCGGTCCACGGCGCTCCCGCGCGCGAGCTCCGACACCGCGCGGGTCGCGCGCGCGATCCTCGCGGAGGACAGCGTGTAGGCGAGGACGAGCCCGAGGAGCCCGGCGGCGGTGCCGACCGCGGCGACGCCGCCGAAGTGGAAGTGGTAGGCCTGCCCGTGCAGCTTGGCGAACGGCGCGGCGAAGAAGCCGGCGACGAGCGACAGCGCCGCGAGGGCGAGGAGCGGGAGCTTCATCGACCACCCCGCCTCGTGCGCGTGCGCCGCCTCGTCGCTGCTCGGCGCGCCGAGGAACGCGACGACCAGCACGCGACCCATGTAGAACGCGGTGAGGAAGGCCGTGGCCACCAGGAGCGCGAGCGGGATCGAGCCGAGCTTCCCCGCGACCGCCTCGAGCACGAGGTCCTTGGAGAAGAACCCGGAGAAGCCGGGGACCGCGGCGAGCGAGAGCGCGCCGATGGTGAACGCGGCGAAGGTGACCGGCATGCGGCGCGCGAGGCCGCCCATCTTGGAGAGCTCGTTCGAGCCCACCGCGTGGATGATGCTGCCCGCGGCGAGGAACAGCAGCGCCTTGAAGAAGGCGTGGGTGGTGAGGTGGAAGAAGCCGCCGAGCATCGAGCCGGCGCCGAGCGCGGCGATCATGTAGCCGAGCTGCGAGCAGGTGGAGTACGCGAGGACCTTCTTGATGTCGGTCTGCACGAGGGCGAGGAGCGCCGCGAAGAGCGCGGTGCCGACGCCGACGACGAGCATGACCGTGCGGGTGGACTCGGCCTGCGCGAACAGCGGGTCGGCGCGCACCACGAGGAACACGCCCGCCGCGACCATCGTCGCCGCGTGGAGCAGCGCCGAGACCGGCGTCGGACCCTCCATCGCGTCGGGGAGCCACACGTGGAGCGGGAACTGCGCCGACTTTCCGACGACCGCGAGGAAGAAGAGCAGCGTCACGGCGACGGCGACCGGGGGCGTGAGCGCCACGTTGAACGAGAACGAGCCGGTCGCGACGAACAGCGTGAGCAACCCGAACAGGAAGCCCATGTCGGCGAACTTGGTGACCCAGAACGCCTTCACCGCCGCGTGCGCCGCGCTCGGCTTCTTGTAATAGAAGCCGATGAGCAGGTAGCTCGTGACGCCGACGAGCTCCCAGCCGGCGAACAGCTGCAAGAGGTTGGGCGCGAGCACGAGCAGGTTCATGCTGAAGAGGAACAGCGCGTGATACGCGAAGTACCGCCCGAACGCGGGCGGCGACTCGTCGTGCATGTAGCCGAGCGAGAACACCTGCACGCACAGCGCGACGAACGTCACGACGACGAGCATCGACGTCGACACCCCGTCCACGTTCACGCCGACCTCGGCGATCACGCGCGCGCCGGTGCGCAGCCAGGGCACCGTGAGCCGCGCCGAGTGCTCGAACAAGAGGGCGACCGCCGCGCCGAACGACGCGAGCGAGGCGAGGATGGTGAGCGCCGCGGCGGGGGCGCCGCGCCGGCGGACCGAGGGCGCGACCGCGAGCGACAAAGCGACGAGCGCCGGCGCGAGGAGCGCCGTGAGGGCGAGCAAGATCGGGCGCATCATGACTTCAGCTCGCTGGCCAGCCCGACGCGCGTGTCGCCGTAGCTGCGGTAGAGGAGGATCACGAGCGCGAGGCCGACCGCGACCTCGGCGACGGTGAGCGCCAGGGAGAACAGCGCGAAGAGCTGGCCGGGCGCGGCCCCGACGGCGCTCGGGACCCGATACCGTCCGAACGCGATGAACACGAGGTTCGCGGCGTTGGCCATCAGCTCGACCGAGATGAGGATGGCGATCACCTGCTTGCGGGTGAGCACGCCGTAGACGCCGATCGCGAAGAGCGCGCTGGCGAGGATGAGGCAGTGGGAGAGCGTCACGACGACACCTCCTCGCGACGGGGCGCCGGGAGCTCTTTGCGCTCGACGCCGTGGTCGCGGCGGCGCGCGAGGACGACCGCGCCGATGATCGCGATGAGCAACAACAACGAGACGACCTCGAACGCGAGGACGTGGTCGACGAGCAGGCTGCGCCCGAGGTGGCGCGCGGTGACCGTCTCGACGGCGACCGCGCCATCGAGCTCGGGGGTCATGACGATGGAGGTCGCGAGCACCGCGAACAAGCCGACGGCCGCGAACACCCCGCGGGGGCCCGACGTGCTCTCGGCCTCGACCACCAGGCCGTCGTGCTTCCGCGTGATCATCACGCCGAAGATCATCAGCACGCTGACGCCGCCCACGTAGAGCAGCACCTGGACGCCGGCGAGGAACGATGCGTCGAGCATCGCGTAGAGGCCGGCCGTCGCGATCAACGTGACGCCGAGCCACAGCGCCGCGTGCACGAGGTTCTTCACCCGGACGACGAAGAGCGCCGAGAGCACCGCGCACGCGGCGACGAACCCGAACCCGATCGACGCGCTCACGGCGTGCCTCCCTCGGTGGGCGGCTTCGGCTCCGCCTTGGGCTCCGGCTTGGGCTCCGGCTTGGGCTCCGGCTTGGGCTCCGGCTTGGCCTTCGGGACCTTCTTGCCCTCCTGCATCTCCTGCAGGCGCGTGCCGTTGGCCCAGGTGGCCGTCTTGGTGTGCGCGTTGTCGCGCAGGTGGGCCATGTCGAACACGAGGTCGGCCCGGGTGTACGCGGGCTCCTCCGGCTCGCGGATCATGACGATCGCGTCGTTGTTGCAGACCTGCACGCAGAGCTCGCACTGCATGCAGGCGGAGAGATCGAGCACGAACTCGTCGGCGTACGCGCGCTTCTTGCCGGTCACCGGCGACTCGCGCTTGCCGCCGCTCTTCATCTTGATGACCTGCGACGGGCAGATCTTCTCGCAGGCCTGGCACGCGACGCAGGCGCACTCGCCGTTCTCGTCGTCCACGAGGGCGAAGCTCGCGCGGTAGCGCTCGGCGCGCGGCCGAATGACCGCCGGGAACTCGACCGTGGTCGGGGGCCGAAACGCGTTGCGCAGCGTCGTCCGCAGCGCGCGTGCCGTGTCGATCCAATAGGAGAAGACGCCCATGGTCAGCGAGCTCCCGGTACGAACTGCACCCACGCCGCCGCGAGGAAGACGAGCCCCACCGCGATGGGAACGAGCCGCTTCCAGCACAGGTCCATCAGCTGGTCGGAGCGGAACCGCAGCAGCGTCCACCGCACCCAGTACACGGCGGTGAAGAGCAGCAGCGTCTTGAGCACCATCCAGTGGAGCCCCGGCTTGAAGGGCCCGTCCCAGCCGCCGAGGAACAGCGCGGCGCCGACCGCCGAGCCGACCAGCGTGTGGACGTACTCCGCCATGTAGAAGAGGACGAACTTGGCGCCGGTGTACTCGGTGGTGATGCCCGCGACGAGCTCGCTCTCGGCCTCGGGGATGTCGAACGGGATGCGGTTGGACTCCGCGAGCATCGCGATGAAGAACAGCGCGAACGCCGGCAGACCGGGGATGATCGGCCACACCGCGAACCAGTGGTGCTCGCTCTGGAAGGTGACGATCTCCGAGACGCGCATGCTGCCGGAGAGGATCACCGGCACCATCACCACGAGCACCAGCGGCACGGCGTAGGACACCGACTGCGCCACCGCGCGCATGCCGCCGAGGAGCGCGAACTTGTTGTTGCTCGCCCAGCCGGCGGCGAAGGTGGGGATGACCATCAGCGCGCCGATCGCGAGGATGAACAGGACGCCGATGTCGAGATCGGCGGCGACCGCCGTGGGCGAGAACGGCACCACCGCGGCGGCGCCGAGCGAGAAGAGGACGGCGAGCAGCGGCGCGAGGTCGAAGAGGGCGCGATCGGCGTCCTTGGGGACGATGTCCTCTTTCTGCAGCAGCTTCACCACGTCGGCGAGCGGCTGGAGCAGCCCGACCGGTCCGACGATCGTCGGGCCGAGGCGCGACTGCATCCGGCCGGCGAACTTGCGCTCGAACCAGATGCCGATCGCGATCACCGCGAGGAGCGACGACACGATCATCACCGCGTACTGCGCGCCGTGAACCAGGCCGCTCATCGGTCCACCTCCCCCATGATCGGGTCGAGCGAGCCGAGGATCGCGACCGCGTCGCTCAGCGTGGCTCCGGGCATCACATACGGAATCGCGGCGAGCGCGTGCATGCTCGGCGCGCGGATCTTGAGCCGGTAGGGTGTGGTCGGCGTGTCGCCGCCGGCGATCACGAAGGTGCCGATCTCGCCGCGCGGGCCCTCGATGCCGACGTAGACCTGACCGCTCGCGATCTTCACCGCCGTCGGCAGGCGCACCGCCTTCGACGCGGCGATCGGCCCCTCGGGGAGGCCCTCGAGCACCGCGCGACAGAGGCGGATGCTCTCGCGCATCTCCGCGAAGCGCACGCTCGCGCGGGCGAAGCAGTCGCCGGCGTGCTCGGTCGCGACGTTGACGGTGAGCTCGTCGTACGCGTGATACGGCGCGTCGCGGCGCAGATCGTGATCGACGCCCGACGCGCGGAGGATGGGCCCGGTGATCCCGAGCTCGAGGGCGAGGTCGCTGTCAAGCGTGCCCACGCCCTTGGTGCGCGCCTGGAAGATCGCGTGTCCGAGGCTGAGGTCCTCGTACTCGCCGAGCCGCGCCGCGATGGCTGCGAGCGCGACCTCGACCTTCGCCGCGAGGCCCGCGGGTAGGTCGTGGCGATTGCCGCCGATGGTGTGGGTGTTGTAGTGGAAGCGCGAGCCGGTGAGCTCCTCGAACAGGTCGAGGATGAGCTCGCGTTCGCGGAAGCAGTGGAGAAACAGGGTGGAGCCGCCGCCGAGCGCGCCGCCGAGATCGAGCGTGAACGTGCCGAGCCAGAGCAGGTGCGACGCGAGCCGCTGCAGCTCGGCGAGCAGGGTGCGCAGCCAGCGGGCGCGGCGCGGGACCTCCAGCTTGAGGAGCTTCTCGAACGCCATGTTCAACGCTTGCTCGTTGATCATCGGCGAGACGTAGTCGTTCTTGTCGACGACCGGCGTCTGCTGCACGTAGGTGAGCTTCTCGCACAGCTTCTCGACGCCGCGGTGCAGGTAACCGAGGAAGGGCGTGGCCTTCACGATCACCTCGCCGTCGAGGTAGAGGTCCATGCGGAACACACCGTGCGTCGACGGGTGCTGCGGGCCGAAGTGGAGCAGCATCAGGTCGGCGTCGGCGTCGTAGTGACGAATCGACAGGTGGGGGTCGATCGCTCCGCGACGCGCGCTCTGTAGACCCTCGGTCATGGCGTCATCTCCACGGCGCGCAGGGCGCGTCGGCGGGGAAGTCCTTGTGGAGCGGGTGCCCCTCGTAGTCGTCGGCGAGCATGATCCGGCGGAGATCGGGGTGACCGTCGAAGCGCACGCCCACGAGATCGAACTGCTCGCGCTCCTGAAAGTCCGCGCCGGCGAACAGGCCCACGAGCGAGGGCACCGACGCGCCCGGTTCGAGCTGCACGCGCCACGAGGCGACGTTCGAGCCCTTGCCGAGGCTGCGCAGCCCGTACGCGACCTCGTATCTCTCCGGTGAGGTCTTCCCGAGCGCCTTCGCCTTGCAGTGGGTCGCGACGATGTACACGAGCTGGCGATACCCCGATGCACGCAGCGTGCGCGCGAGCTCGTGGTGGCGCGCGGCCGGGATGATCGGCGCGCCGTCCGCAGGGAATTCGCCGACGGCAAACTGTTCGCGGAGGATCGTGTCGTAGTCGCTCGCGATCTCGGTGAACGGCACCTCGTCGGGCGCCTGCACGAGCAGCTCCTGCTCCTCGCCCACCGGCTCGTCGCTGCGGTCGTTGGACGACACCGCGATCGCCGCGGCGAGCTGCGCCGCCGCGAGCACGGGATCGCGCGGCGCCGGCGCGCCGGTGCGCGCCTTGATCTTCTCCTGCAGGCGCAGGAGGCCGTGCATCAGCGCCTCCGGGTTCGGCGGACATCCGGGGATGTACACGTCGACCGGGAGGATGGTGTCGATGCCGGGGACGACCGGGTAGAGGTTGCGATAGAAGTCGCCGGAGATCGCGCACGAGCCCATCGCCACGGCCCACTTCGGCTCGGGCATCTGGTCCCACAGCGCCTTCACGCGCGGCGCCATCTTGGTGGTGATGGTCCCGGCGATGACCATCACGTCTGCTTGCCTCGGCGTGGCGCGAACGATGGTGCCCATGCGATCGAGGTCGACGCGGCTGGCGGCCGCGCTCATCAGCTCGATGCCGCAGCAGCTCGTCGCCATGGGGAACACCCACAGGCTGTTGCGCGCGCCCCACTCGAGGAGCTGGTCGAGCACCGCCGTCGCGACCGACAGGCCGGGCACGCCGAGCAGGCTGCGGTAGAGAGGGTGCTCGTAGGGGAGCGCGCTCTCGTCGCGCACGACCGGCAGGACTCTTCGTGTGTCGCTCACTGCCATTGGAGCGCCTCTTTCTTGAGCGCGTAGAGCCACCCGAGCATCAGCACCAGCACGAAGCCGACGGCGGCGATGAACGCCCCGACGCCGAGCTCGCGCAGCACGACGGCCCAGGGAAACAGGAACACCGCCTCGACGTCGAAGACGACGAAGAACAGCGCGACGACGTAGTAGCGGGCGTGGAACTGCATCCACGCCATCCCCGCCGGCTCCTCGCCGCACTCGTAGGTGCGGGTCTTGAGCTCGGACGCCGCCGCGCGAGCGCGGACGCGCAAGATGCGCGCGGCGACCAACATGCCGGCTCCGACCAGGGTGGACACGACGAGGAACGAAAGCGCAGACAACCAGGCGGTCATGACGGTACTCCCCTGCCCGCAATCGGTGCGTCGCGGCGCAGACGCTTCACCGGCTCAGTTGCGGAAACGCGAGGGGAAGTCGCCGCTTGCGACGCGTGCCTTCAGCTCCTCATCCTCGGGGTGCAGCGCAATCGCGCGGGCAATCAGCTGCTCCTCGGTGTCGACCCGCGTCGGGTCGGGGATGCAGCACTCGACCGGGCAGACGGCCTGACACGCCTCTTTTTCGTGGAAGCCCACGCACTCGGTGCAGTTGTCGCCGTCGATGACGTAGATGTCCGACCCCTGCGTGATCGCTTCGTTCGGGCATTCGGGCTCGCAGGCCCCGCAGTTGATGCATGCGTCGGTGATGTGTGTCGCCATGGCAACTGACGGTTAGCAAGTTCCCGGCCGGCCGAGCTGACGACCGTCATGCCGCGGCAAGCCACGTGCAGAGTGCGAGTCTGCCCATGACCGACAAGACGCCTGCCCACATGACCCTGGACGCCAACGAAGCGGTCGCCGCCGTGGCCCACCGCGCGAGCGAGGTCATCGCCATCTACCCGATTACACCCAGCTCCTCGATGGGCGAGCTGTGCGACGAGTGGTCGTCGCGCGGCCGCAAGAACCTGTGGGGCGATGTACCTCGGGTCGTCGAGATGCAGTCCGAGGCAGGCGCGGCAGGTGCGCTGCACGGCGCATTGTCTGCGGGGGCGCTCTCCACGACGTTCACCGCGTCGCAGGGGCTGCTGCTGATGATCCCCGATATGTACAAGATCGCGGGCGAGCTCACGCCGTTCGTCATGCACGTCGCGGCGCGCACGCTGGCGACCCACGCGCTCTCCATCTTCGGCGATCACTCCGACGTGATGGCGTGCCGGATGACCGGCTTCGCGATGCTCTGCTCGGCGTCGGTGCAAGAGGCCCAGGATCTCGCCGCGATCGCCCACGCGGCGACCCTCCGCGCCCGCATCCCGTTCCTCCACTTCTTCGACGGGTTCCGCACCTCGCACGAGGTCGCGAAGATCGAGACGCTCGACGAGAGCGTGCTGCGCACCCTTCTCGACGGAGAGGCCGTGGCCGCGCACCGCGCGCGCGCGCTGACCCCGGACGCGCCGACGATGCGCGGCACCGCCCAGAACCCCGACGCCTTCTTCCAGGCGAGGGAGGCGATCAACCCCTTCTACGACGCCTGCGGCGCCGTCGTGCGCGACACCATGAAGCGCTTCGGCGAGCTCACCGGCCGCCGCTACGACCTCTTCGAGTACGTCGGCGCCCCCGACGCCGAGCGCGTCCTCGTGGTGATGGGCTCGGCGGTCGGCGCAATCGAGGAGACCGTCGAGTGGCTGGTGGCCCGCGGCGAGCGCGTTGGCCTGGTAAAGGTGCGGCTCTATCGCCCGTTCGACGTCGCCGCGTGCCTCGCCGCCGTCCCGAGGAGCGCGCGCGCCGTCGCGGTGCTCGATCGCACCAAGGAGCCGGGCGCGCCCGGCGATCCGCTGTGGCTCGACGTCGTGGCCGCGTTCGCCGAGGGACGACGGCTCGGCGTGCGCGACGAGCAGCCGGTGATCGTCGCCGGCCGCTATGGTCTCTCGTCGAAGGAGTTCACGCCGGCGATGGTGCGCGCCGTCTACGACGAGCTCGCCAAGTCGCAGCCGCGCAGCGGCTTCACCGTGGGCATCGAGGACGACGTCACCCGCCGCTCGCTCGCCTACGATCCGCGGTTCCACCTCGAGCCGGACGACGTGGTGCGCGCCATGTTCTTCGGGCTCGGCGCCGACGGCACGGTCGGCTCCAACAAGAACACGATCAAGATCGTCGGCGAGGGCACCGACCTCTTCGCCCAGGGCTACTTCGTCTACGACTCGCGCAAGTCCGGCTCGATGACGGTCTCGCACCTGCGGTTCTCGCCGCGCCCGATCCGCTCCACCTATCTGTTGAGCGACGCGAGCTTCATCGCGTGCCACCAGCCGCAGTTCCTCGACCGCATCGACATCCTCGAGCGCGCCCGCCATGGCGCGACGCTCCTCCTCAACGCGCCGTGGAAGCCCGAGGCCGTGTGGGACCACCTCCCCCGCGAGATGCAAGAGCAGATCGTCGACAAGGACATCAAGGTGTTCGTGCTCGACGCGCAAGCGCTCGCCGAGGAGGTCGGCCTCGGAAAGACCATCGGCACCGTGATGCAGGCCGCCTTCTTCGTGCTCTCCGGCGTGCTGCCGCGCGAAGAGGCGCTCGCCCACATCAAGAAGTCGATCGCCAAGTCGTACGGCAAGCGCGGCGACGAGGTCGTGCAGAGGAACTTCGCCGCCGTCGATCGCGCGGTCGAGCGCGTGGCGAGCGTGCCGTTGCCGGGAACGGTGACGAGCCACCGGATGCGCCCGCCGGTGCTCGCCGACACGGGCCGCAAGCCGCCGGCGTTCATCGAGCGCGTCACCGCGGTGCTCCTCGCCGGCAAGGGCGACTTGCTGCCGGTGAGCGCGTTCCCGGTCGACGGCACCTGGCCGGTCGGCAGCGGCATGTACGAGAAGCGGAGCATCGCGCAGCAGCTGCCGGTGTGGGATCCGAAGGTCTGCATCCAGTGCAACAAGTGCGCGCTGATCTGCCCCCACGGCGCGATCCGCACGACGGTGTTCGACAGCAAGCAGCTCGACCACGCGCCCGAGGGCTTCGTCGCCGTCCCCTACAAGGCCAAGGACCACGCCGGCGACCAGTACGTCGTGCAGGTCGCGCCGGACGACTGCACCGGGTGCTCGCTGTGCGTCGCGTTCTGCCCGGCGCACGACAAGGCCAACCCGATCCACCAGGGCCTCGACATGGGTGACGTGGAGGACCGCCGCACGCTCGAGCGCGCGCGCTTCGACTTCGTCGCCTCGCTCCCCGCCCCCGATCGCCGGCGCGTCCACCTCGATGTCAAGGGCAGCCAGCTGCTCGAGCCGCTCTTCGAGTACTCGGGCGCGTGCTCGGGGTGCGGCGAGACGCCGTACCTGCGGCTGCTCACCCAGCTGTTCGGCGATCGCACCGTGATCGCCAACGCCACGGGCTGCTCGTCGATCTACGGCGGCAACCTCCCGACGACCCCGTGGCACACCGACGAGAACGGGCGCGGCGTCGCGTGGTCGAACTCGCTCTTCGAGGACAACGCCGAGTACGGCCTCGGCATCCGCCTCGCGCTCGACCACCACCGCGCGCACGCCGAGCGCTTGCTCAAGGAGGCCTCCGTCGGCGACGAGCTCGTCACCGCGCTGCTCGCCGCAAAGCAAGAGGACGAGACCGAGCTCGCCGAGCAGCGCGCCCGCGTCGTGGCGCTCCGCCAGAAGCTGTCGTCGATGGACACCCCGACGGCGCGCACGCTCGACAAGCTCGCCGACTACCTGGTGCGCAAGATCGTGTGGATCGTCGGCGGCGACGGGTGGGCCTACGACATCGGCTTCGGCGGGCTCGATCACGTGCTCGCCACCGGCGCCGACGTGAACGTCCTCGTGCTCGACACCGAGGTCTACTCCAACACCGGCGGTCAGCAGTCGAAGGCCACGCCCACCGGCGCGGCCGCCAAGTTCGCGGCGGCCGGCAAGGAGGTCGGCAAGAAGGATCTCGCGCTCGTCGCGATGACCTACGGCCACGTGTACGTGGCCCGGGTGGCGATGGGGGCGAAGGACAAGCACACGCTCGACGCGATGCGCGAGGCCGAGAGCTGGCACGGGCCGTCACTGGTCATCGCGTACAGCCACTGCATCGCGCACGGCTACGATCTCTCCCACGGCATCGAGCAGCAGCGCCGCGCGGTCGACAGCGGCGTGTGGCCGCTCGTCCGCTTCGATCCACGCCGCATCGCCCGCGGCGAAGCGCCGCTCACCCTCGACTCGGGCTCGGTGAGCAAGGCGCAGATCGAGGAGTACATGCGCGCCGAGGGCCGCTTCCGCTCGGTGGAGCTGCAAGATCCCGAGCGCTTCGAGCGCCTCGTCGCCTCGTCGCGCGCGCAGGCCGAGCGCCGCCTCTCGATGTACCGCCAGCTCTCGGAGATGCGACTGCCCACCAGTCACTCCTGATAGAGCCACACGCTCACGCGCGACGACCTCGCGGGCTACTGACCGGTCTGACTTCGGTCATCCGAAGAGCTTGTCGCTCCGCGACACGCGACGCATAGCTCTCTCGATGCCGTTTTCGAAAGCTGCGTGGGTGTTGGTGGCGGCGCTCGGTCTCGCCGGTTGTCACGAGAAGGGTCATAGCCACAGCGAGCCGGCCGCGAAGGGCCACGAGCACGGGCACGTCGATCCGGACAAGGCGCTCGCGAGCCTCACGCTCAACAACGGCAAGCCGTGGCAGACCGACGCGTCGCTCCGCACCGGCATGACCGCCATCCGCGATCAGCTGCAGGCCGCGGTGAAGCCGATCCACGCGAAGACCTACTCGCCGGACGACTACAAAGCGCTCGCCGCCGGCATCGACAAAGAGATCGGCGGCATCGTCGCCAACTGCAAGCTCCCGAAGGACGCCGACGACCAGCTCCACCTCGTGCTCACGCAGATCACCGCCGGCACCGAGCTGATGAAGAAAGATGGCGACCGCATGGCGGGCGCGGTGCGCGTCATCCAGGGGCTCACCGCGTACGGCAAGTTCTTCGACCACCCGGACTGGAAGCCACTCGAGCACTGAGCTCGAGCTACCGCTCGGTCAGCGCGTTGCCCAGCGTGCGGAACCAGCGCATCGCGACGTCGTCGACGCGATCGCGGAGCGCCTTGTCGCGGGTGGAGAGGTGGAACCACACCGACACGAGGCGTCCGCTCCCCGTCACGAAGACGCGGCGGTCGGGCTTGTGCTGCTTCTTTGGACTCGGGTCGACCTCGACCTGCGCATCGAAGGCCCACGCGTCGGGCGGGTCGAAGGTCTCGACGGTGCCCTGGAGCTCGACCTTGCCCGAGAACGCGCTCATCGAGAAGGTGTTCTCGAGCCGCACGACCTCCGCCTTCCGAAACGCGGCGAAGGACTTGGGGCCCATCGCGGCGAGATCGTTGCGCAGCCCGAGGAGCGCCGAGCTGATGCACGTCTCCACCGCGGCGCACGGCGTGCCCGGACGATCCGGCTCGTCGAGCCGCACCTGCGCGGTGCACCCCGCAATGGCCACGATCGCGAACGTCCTCCACATGAGGAGTGCACCATCGCACAAACGCGAGCCCGCGAAACGCGTAGAATCACGCCCTTGACATTTGGTTGAACCACTTCCAGTATTGGTTCAACCAATGCAGTTCACCCCCATCAGCCCCTCCGAGGAGTCCGCACCCGGGGCGTGCGCCGAGGCGATCCGGCGGCGCGTGCTCTCGGGCGCGCTCGCCCCCGGCATGCGCTTGCCGCCCGAGCGCGCGCTCGCCGAGCAGCTCGGCGTCAACCGGCTCACGCTGCGCGCCGCGCTCTCCCAGCTCGTCGCCGCGAACCTGCTCTCGGTCCGGCAGGGGAGCGGCTACGTGGTGCGCGCGTGGCGTCGGGAGGGTGGGCCCGAGCTCATCGCGGGGCTGTCCGAGCTCGCGGCCTCTGCGAGCGAGCAGCACGCCATCGCGCGCGATCTCCTCGCCGTCCGCCGCGCGATCGCGGGGGCGGTCCTCGAAGCGCTCGCCCGCGGCGTGAGCGAGGCCGCGCGCGCCCGCATCAACACCGCGGTCGAGAGCTTCGCCGCGCGCGCCGAAGAGGGCCTCACCCCCGACGAGGCCGCGGAGCTCGATCTCGAGGTGCTCGCCACGATCCTCGAGGCCACCGGGAGCCCGGTCTTCCAGCTCTGCCTCAACCCGGTCGCGAGCGTGCTCCGCTCGATGCCCGCGCTGCGCGCCGCGATGTACGCCGAGCCCCGCGCCAACGCGCTCGCCTATCGCGCGCTCACCGCGTTCGTCGCGCAGCCCTCGGTTGATGCCCTCCCCCTCGTCGCGGCCGAGCTCGCGCGCCGCGACGAAGCAACCCTCGCCACGGTGACGAGCAAGAACAAGCGGAGGCGCGCGTGACAGACGAATCATGGTGGACCGGAGCGCTGCTCCTCTTCCCGCGAACCATCGCGGAGAACCTCGCGCGCGCCGAGCGCGCCCGCGTCGTCGAGCGCGCGCCGAACCTGGTGCAGCTGTCGATCGGCGTGGTGCGCATGTGGTACCGCGTCGCCACGCGCCCGGAGACGATCGGCACCTGTCGCGAGCACCGCAAGCGCGAAACCCTCCGCGCGCGCCTGCTCTCGTTCCGGCCGCTCCGGTTTCCGTTTCTCCTGCACGAGCGCGCGATCGCCCCGCTCGACTTCTCCGGCTTCGCGAGCTCGCGCGAGCGCATCCTCCGGCACCTGCTCGGCGCCCACCACGACGCGAATCAGTTCGCCTACGACCTCGAGCTCCTCGCGATCCATCCGGGCGCGCTCGAGGAGCTGCACGAGCGCGTGCGCCGGGTCGTCACCGGCGAGGATCCGCGCGCCGAGTGGCTCCGCGATCTGGTGGTGTTCGAGCGCTACCACGAGAACCTGCTCGCGGCCGTCGAGCACGCGCTGCGCGACGGCGTCCGCTTCGCGCCGCACGAGGCCGACGATCCGGACATCGCGCTCCGCGCCTACCTGAGCTGGTGCGCGCGCCAGCCGCCGACCTGGCGCGAGGCCCTGCCCGCGCTGCTCCGGGGCGAGATCGATCTCTCGGCCTACGCACCGGTGTCGGCATGAACGCGCAAGAGCTCCTCTCGCTCTCCCGCGCGTCGCTCCGCGACATGCTCAAGCGCGGCCACCCGATCGAGCCGACCGCGCTCGACGACGCCGAGTATCGCGGCGTCTCGCTCGGCCTCCCCTCCCCGCTCGTCAAGCTCACCTGGCTCACCTTCCGCAAAACGTTCCACCGCGATCCGCGCACCGGCGCGCTCCGCGGGTGGAACGTGCGCATGCAGCAGACCGGGCTCGACGGCGCGCGCGTGCCGATGCTCGATCGCGCGGGGAAGCCGCGGTGCTTCGGGTTCTACGGCGTGCGCTTGGGCCGCGAGTATCCGAGCATGCCCGTCGCCGCGCAGCACGGCCTCGTCATCGACTACGGCCTCGGCGACAACCCACGGTTCGACCCCATCCGCCGCGGCCGCGATCCGCTCGTCGCGCTCGAAGCGGGCAGCGTCGAGCGGCTGCTCGGCTGGACGTACCTCGACGCCGGCGTCGGCAACGTGGGCACGCCGAGCTACTTCTTGCTCGAGCGCGAGGGCCCGCTGTCCTACGTGCCCGTGCCCTGAGCATCACCGCCGCGCTTGTGCGCCTCTTCGATGCGGCGCTCGTCCTCGCGGAAGCGCTCCTCGTCCCTGCAGAAGTCCGCCTCGGTGCCCACGCGCACCGGCCCGCCGCGCGGCGTGCGATCGCTCGCGAGCACCGAGCGCCCGAGGCGCGCGCTTACGCTATACGCGATCCAGTTGAGCAGGCCTGACACGGTCTCTACCCAGCTGCATCGACCATGCCGTCAGGCGAGTCGCTTCGTCGCTCGTCGCTCGCCGAACCCCGGCGCGAAGATCTCGAGCATTCGCTCCGGCTTCGCGATCTGCTGCGCGGTGAACGCCTCGCCGGCCGCGCGCACCAGCGACGCGCCCTCGTCGCCCCCGAGGAGCTCGCCGCGTCGGTGCTGCGCGGCGAACGCGAACATCGGCATGTCCGCGCCCCGGAACGAGCGCTCGGCCTCGCTGAGCGTGGCGATCGCGCGGGTGTCGTCCCCGCGCGCGTGCGCGACCGTGGCGGTGACGAGGTGACCGAGGCCGTCGACCCACGGCGTCCGCTCCTTCTCGAGCCGGCGCGCGTCGCGCAGCGCGGACTGGAGCAACAGCTCGGGCGCCTCGCTGCTTCGCGCGACCGCGAGCGAGAGCTGCGCGCGAAGGTGGGTGAGCTCGGCGCGGAGGGACTGGATCTTGAGGAGGAACGCCGACGCCAGCTTCGGCCACAGCGCATCGACGAGCGCGAGCCCGAGCTCCGGCCGCCCGGTGTAGAGGTGAATGCGACGCCTCGGCGAGCCCCGCGTAGTAGTGCTGCTGGTGCACGTAGCGATGCGACCAGCGTGACATCGCCTCGGTCACCTCGTGCGCGGCGCGCTCGGGCGCGTCGGCCGCGAGCCACACCACGTTGAGCCGACCGATGCGCGCCGTGGTCTCGAGCAGCAGATCGCCGCGCTCGCGAGCCTCTTTGAGGAGCCGCGGGACGCGGATCATCAGCTCGCTGACCGAGCCGGAGAACCAGTGCGACCACAGCGAGAAGATGTGCGCGTTCGACACCTCCCAGGCGACGCCCTTGAGGTTCTCGCTCAGCTCCACGGCGGCCGGGTCGAGCAGCTCGATCGCGCGGAGCCAGTCGCCCATGAGATACGTGGAGACGCCTCGACACAGGCGCAGGAACGGCTTGGCGTGCGGCGAGGGCGAGCGCTCGGCCGCTTCGGCGGCGAGTCGCTCGATCTTCGCGACGCGCGCGCGGGCCGGCGGCCCGGCGATCGACGAGGGCCACAGCTCGCTCGCGAGCGCGCGCGCGACGCGAAACGACTCGCCCGCCTGCAGCGCCAACGACAGGTGGCGGGTCTGCATCTCGCGCGCGCGGACGTTGTCGACGACGCCGAAGCCGGTCATCAGCGACCAGCAGATGTCGACCCGATTGAGATCCTGCGGCGGGATCTGATCCGGCTCCCGCACGCGATAGCGGAACCCACGCGCGGAGAGGTAGAGCGAGCGCAGCAGCATCGAGACGAGCGCGCGGCGCGGCGTCTGCGGGAGGCGAATGCCAACGGCGAGGAGCACCTCGCGCACCGCGGCGAGGCCCCGGTCGATGTGGCCGCTGCGGAGGAGCTCGGAGGCGCCCATGCGTTTGAGCTCGAGCGCCTCGATGCCACGCGCGCGCTCGGCGGCGTCGAAATAGACCTCGGCCGCCTCGGCCCCGCGGCCGGCGTTGGCCAGCGCGTCGCCGAGCTTGCGCTCGATCGCGCGGCGCTCCTCGGCGTCCTCCACCCCGAGCTCGAGGGCGGTGCGATACCACTCCGCGGCGCGCTCGACGGCGAGCGCGGCGGCCGCGCGCGACGCGGCGAGGGCGGCGTGCGAACCCGCGCGCCCGAGCTCGTTGGCCGCGCGGAAGTGCATCACCAGCGCCTCGGGATCGGCGCGATTCGTCGCT
>JALHOE010000013.1 GCA_022843175.1 Deltaproteobacteria bacterium | reverse complement strand
GGCCGTCGGCTGTGCGATAGCGCTCCACGCCGGCTCGGCGGTCGTGGTCGCGGCGGCGGCGCTCGCACCCCTCGCGGTGACGTTCGCCGGCGCGCTGTCGATCGCGGTCGAGCGTCACCTCGCGCGGCCGGGTCGAATGGCGCTGACGCTGCTCGTCCCGGCCCTCGCCCTCGGGCTCGGCGCGCGCGCGTTCGAGGTCGAGACCGGCGCCCGGCGCCTGCGAGAGTCCACCGCGGCGCACGATCTCGCGCCGCTCGTCATCCTCGGGCTCGCGCCCTCCCGCGCCGTGCTCATCGTCGAGGACGAGCCGACGCTGCTCGCGTTCGCCGACGCGCGCCTCATCCACGGCCTCCGCCCCGACCTGCGGGTGCTGCCTGCGCAGGTGCTCGCCGCCGGGGGCGCGGCGCGCATGACGAACGAGACGCTCGCGGCGATCCCGGCCGCCGCCGATCCGCTGCGCGCGCTCCTCGCGCACGCGACGGTGGAGCCCGCCGACGTCGCGCCGCTCTCGCAGAAGACCGCGGTGCTCGCCGCGGTGCCCGCCCATCGTCTCAAGGCGATCGCGCGACACGCGATGCCCACCGGAGGCCCGCTGCTCCTCGCGCTCGAGCGCGTGGATCCGAGCGATCGACGAATCCGTCGCCCGCCCCTCGAGCGACGCATGTCGTTCCTCGCGGGCGTCCTCGCGTCGCGCCCGGCCGACGATCGGCTCCGCGCCGCGCTACGGATCGCCGCGACCCGTGAGGCGCGCGTGCTCTCGATCGGTCTCGATCGCGAAGCCGCGCTCGCGGCCCTCGCCCGCGCGGGCGCGCTCGGCGCGGATCCCCAGCGCATCGCGCGATGGACGGCGCGGGTGACCGCGAAGCAGACGTTGGAGAGCGAGCCGGAGTCGGAGGACGACTAACGAGCTAGGTCTTCGGCTTGAAGACCACCGGCACCTTGAGCTCGACGCACCCGCCCTTCGGCTGCGGGTAGGTGCCGAGCATCTTGCTGCGCACGCACTGAGCGAGCTTCCCCGAGTTGGTCGAGTTGGACATGATCCCCGCCGAGCAGGTCTCGCCGCCGGTGCCGATGCGCAGCTGGACGACGATCTCCCCCGCGAGGCCCTCGTTGCCCTCGAGCGCGGTCTGGTAGCACTTCTTCGCGGTGGCAGCGCGCGCGGCCGCGGCCGCCTTGATCGCGTCGTTGATCTGACCGGTGCACACCGTGGGGCAGCCGCCCCCGCCGCCGCCGTTGGTCGAGGCTGACTTGGGGCCGGTATCGGCGGTGTCGCCGGCGTCCTTGGGGAGCTCGATCGGCGGGAGGTCGAGCGTCGTCTCGGGCGCGGCCGTCGTGGACGCGCTCGTCGTGCCCGACGTCGGCGTCGTGACCTTGGTGTCGTCGCCGCGGTTCTTCCAATAGAGGAGACCCCCGGCCAGGCCGAGGAGGAGGAGGACGCCGATGATGACGGCCGCTCCCCCACCCTGTTTGGCTGGCGGCGCGGTGCTGGCTGGACCCATGTCGCTCCTTCAAAAAAACGGGAAGCCCGGAAGCCGGCGCAGTGTATCGGTCTTGAGACAAATCCGCGCGGGAAGATCGCCGAGTGGTCGAATTGTCAGGACTTTCTGACGGTCGGACGTTCCCTGTCCGTCTGCCCACCGCAGAGCGTTGACACGGAACGCGTGTACAGTATGTTGGCCTTCGTCGCGGCGCGAGCCGACTTCAAAAGGGGCACTGCCAACATGGACGATCGCAACTCCAACCAGAAGGCCAAGTCGCTCGAGCTCGCGCTCGCAGGGATCGAAAAAGAGTTCGGCAAGGGCGCCATCATGCGCCTCAAGGACGGCGAGCAGCCCCACGGCGACATCGTCGCGGTGCCGAGCGGCTCCCTCGGGCTCGACATCGCCCTCGGCATCGGCGGCTACCCGCGCGGCCGCATCGTCGAGATCTACGGCCCCGAGTCCTCCGGCAAGACCACGCTCATGCTCCACGCCATCGCGCAGGTGCAGAAGGCGGGCGGCGTCGCCGCGTTCATCGACGCCGAGCACGCGCTCGACGTCACCTACGCGCGCAAGCTCGGCGTCAAGGTCGACGAGCTGCTCCTCTCCCAGCCGGACTTCGGCGAGCAGGCGCTCGAGATCGCCGACATGCTCGTCCGCTCCAACGCGGTCGACCTGATCATCGTCGACTCCGTCGCCGCGCTCGTCCCCAAGGCGGAGATCGAGGGCGAAATGGGCGACTCGCACGTCGGCGTGCAGGCGCGCCTCATGAGCCAGGCGCTCCGCAAGCTCACGGGCTCGATCGCGCGCTCGCAGTGCCTCCTCATGTTCACCAACCAGATCCGCATGAAGATCGGCGTCATGTTCGGCTCCCCCGAGACGACGACCGGCGGCAACGCGCTCAAGTTCTACGCCTCGGTCCGCTTGGACATCCGCCGCATCGGCGCCATCAAAGAGGCCGTCGCGAGCGACAAGGGCAAGGACCCGCTCCACGTCGGCAACCGCACCCGCGTGAAGGTCGTCAAGAACAAGCTCGCCCCGCCGTTCCGCGAGGTCGAGTTCGACATCCTCTACGGCAAGGGCGTCTGCCGCTCGGGCGACGTGCTCGACCTCGCGAGCGACGTGGGCATCGTCGAGAAGGCCGGCGCTTGGTACTCGTTCCAGGGCGAGCGCATCGGCCAGGGCCGCGACAACGCGCGCACCTACCTCGACGGCAACCTCAAGCTCCTCGACAAGATCGAGGCGCTCGTCCTCGACAAGCACGGCATCCGCCGCGGCCCCAAGGTCGAAGAGCCCGCCGCCCCCACCAACGGCAAAGACGCCAAGCCCGTCAACGGCGAAGCCAAAAAGCCCGCCGCCGCCCGCCCCAGCTGACAGGTTCGTGTTTGCGTTCAGGCGCTCGCTTACGCGCGCGCCTACCTGGCTGGGCCCAAACAGGCGCGCGCGTAAGCGAGCGCCCAACCCAAATCCAAACCCAAACCGGCGAACGCGTCAGGCGCGCCGGAAGGGTGACAAATCCACCGGCCCGAGCAGCGCCTGCACCCGGTGGGCGAGCGCGTTCGGGTCGACGCCGAACAGCTCTGCCGCGGACACCTGCCAGCCGAACACGGCGCGCTCGAAGAGGGTGAGCGCTTCGAGGTCGTCGAGCGCGTCGACCACCCAATCGAGCACCTCGGGCTCGATGTCCTGCAGCGGCAGGAGCGCGCCGCCGGCGGCGCCCTGGGCCGCAAAACCCGTCCCGCGACCGAGATCGCGGAGCGTCATGCGCACGCCCTGGATCGTCTTCTTCGGCGTGCTCACCCACCCGACGCCGACGACCGCGAGCATCGCGAGGCCCACCGCGCTCGATGCCGCCGCGCCGGCCGCGCTGCCGCTCCGACCGACGGCGAAGTCGAGCACCCGCGTCGCGGCGTCGCCAGCGACACCGATCGGCGCGCCGAACACGCCGTGGAGGAGGAACGAGAAGTCCTCGCCGTGGAGCGGGCTGATGCGAAAGCCGTGCTGCGCGCCGCGCCCGTGGGCGAGCGTCCGGTGCACGACGTGGATCCGCTCGACGAGATCGAAGCCCATCTCGACCGACATCACCGAGCGCGCGGTGGCCTCGTGCACGTACCGAAGCATCAGCGGCACCCGCGGATCGGGCGCGACGAGCGAGCCCGCCAGCGTCGCTGCGCCGGTCGGATCGCTCGCGCTCGCGAAGACGGGCGCGGGCACCCAGCGCTGGTCGGGCGGCAGCTGCATGACACCGCGGAGGAACTGCACGAGGTTCTCGCACGCGTTCGCGCGGCTGATCAGGGGGATCTGCCCGGAGTAGGGACCGGCGGCGAGCCCGAGCTTCCTCTCGAGGAAGCCCTTGCTGGCATCGACCCCCACGAGCGCGCCGTAGGGGACGATCCAGTGCTTCTCGCCGACGTGCGCGAGGAGACGACGATCGGTGAGCGCGACGCCCTCGCTCCCGCCGCCGAGCGCGGTCTCGTCGAGGTACGCGATGAGCTGCTCGCCGTTGGCGTAGTCGAGCCAGTCGGAGAAGTGCGTGGCCGCCTTGTGCAGCTTGGGCGTGGGGATCGCCGGTGACAGCAGGATGTCCTCGTGAACGAGGTGGCGCATCGCGAGCTCGCCGAGCGGCCCCGCAACCGGCGCGACGCTCTGCGGCGTCACGGCGCGGCCGGTGTTCACGTTCACGATCGTCGCGAGCACGCGCGTCCAGGCGTTTTGGACCTCGTCGAGCGTCATCTTCTTGAGCGTCGCCTCGCCGTGCGGCGTCCACACCCGTGGCGACTCGGCTGGCCCCTCGGGGTAGGTGGGCGGGTACTGGAGGAATCCGAGCTCGATCCGCACGCGGGGCTCGTCGCAGTAGAGCGCATGAGACGTGATCAACGCGCCCGCCTTGCCGCTGCTCCACACGCTGTCGTCGATGAGCAGGAGCGGGGTCTCGTTGCCGAACGGCGCCCACTTGAGCGCGTTGGCCAGCTTCTTCGGGTCGATGGAGGGGGCGAGGTGCACGCCGTCCACCGGCTTGGGCCCGATCGCTACGCGGAGGTGCTGCAAGAAGTCGGTCACGGCGGCACCAGCCTAGCGTCGATGGTGCCGACCTCGTACCCATCTGGTCGCGGATTGGTCGCGATCGCGAACGGGCAGTAAGCTCCATGGCGTGGCTTATCGTTGGGGGTTGTTGACGCTCGCCGCGCTCGGGTGCGCGAGCCGCGAGAGCCCCGCGCGTCCGGACTCGGGGCCGGTCGACACCGGCGCCGAGGTGCTCGACGCGGGCAAGCTGCCGCCCGGCGCCGAGGCCGCGCTCGCCGCCAACGCGCGCGTGTTCTGCCAGTCGTTTCAGAAGTGCTACAGCGCCCAGTTCAAGAACATCTACGGCGACGAAGAGGGCTGCGTCGCGCGGCGCGTGAAGGGCAGCACCGCCATCCTGTTCGGCCCGGGCTCGTTGCTCAAGCCGTCGGACATCGAGGCGTGCGGCCGGGCGTCGGGCACCGAATACAGCTGCGACGACATCCTCCGCATCTTCTACGAGAACCCGGTCATCCCCGCGGCCTGTCGCCTCCGCGGCGAGCTCGACAACGGCACCCCGTGCGCCGGCAGCGATCAGTGCAAGAGCGGCTACTGCCGCTACGAGCTCATGTCGTCGTGCGGCGTCTGCGCCGACCGCGTCGGCCCGGGGGGGCCGTGCCAGATGCACGCGCACTGCGCCGAGGGCTTCGGCTGCGACCTCAACAAGTGCGTCCCGTGGGTCGACCGCGGCGGCACCTGCGGCGTCGGCAAGCCGTGCCACATGGCCGACACCTGCGCCGCGGACAACAAGTGCGTGCAGCGGCTGTCGCTGATGAGCGCGTGCGAGAAGCAGGACTGCGACATCAACGCGTCGTGCAACCTCACCACCAAGCTGTGCACCGCGATCGGCCTCTACGGCCTCGGCTCCACGTGCGGCGTGCGCCCCGACGGCAGCCTCGGCCTCTGCGATCACGGCTTCAAGTGCAAGATCGAGGGCGCCGGCACCGGCGCCTGCGTGGGCGCGGCCAAGGAGGGCCAGCCCTGCTTCCCCAACGGCCCCAACGGCTCGCAATGCGAAGCCCCGCTGCGCTGCGCGGGCACCTGCATGCTCCCATCGACCGACACGTGCCGGTGACCGCTCAGCCCTCGTCGTCGATCTCGCCGCTCACGACGCGCTCGAGGTAGTCCGCCTCCCGAGCGCAGAAGTCCTCGAGCGCGACCCGGAGCTTGTCGTCGCGGATGTAGTGCGCCGAGTGGGTCAGCGTCGGCCGGAAGCCGCGGGAGCGTTTGTGCTCGCCGCCGGCGCCCGGCTCGAACACCTGGATGCCCTGCGCGATGGCCTGCTCGATCGAGTGGTAGAAGCACACCTCGAAGTGGAGGAACGGGCGCTCCTCGACCGAGCCCCAGTAGCGGCCGTACAGGCGGTCGCCCTTACGGATGTTGATCGCGCCCGCGAGCAGTTTGTCGCCCTCGCGCGCGACGACGATCTCGAGCTTGTCCCACGTGCGCGCGAGGGTGCGGAAGAACTTCTCGTTGAGGTAGCGGCGACCCCACGCGAACTTGTCGACGGTGGTGAGGTAGAACTGGTAGGCGAACGCGATCGTCTCGTCGTCGATGGCCTCGCCCCGACGGGTCTCGAGCACGATCCCCGCGTCGCGCACCGCGCGCCGCTCGCGACGGATCTGAGTGCGCTTCTTCGACGGCAGCGTGGCGAGGAAATCCTCGAACGTACGGAAGCCTTCGTTGAACCAGTGGTACTGCACGCCGTGCCGGCGCAGCCAGCCGTGCTCGACGAACGCGTCCTGCTCGTCCTTCCGCGGGAACAAGAGGTGCACCGACGAGAGCTCGAGCTGCTCGGCGATCTGCGGCATCACGTCCGCCAGCGCGGCGCGCACCGCGGACCGATCGATCTTCGAGAGCACCCGGTCGCCGGTGGCCGGCGTGAACGGCACCGCGAAGATCATCTTCGGGTACCAGCGCACCCGGAAGTGTCGCTGCGCCGCGCCGGCCCACTGGTGGTCGAAGACGAACTCCCCCTCGCTGTTGCCCTTGATGTACGCGGGCACCGCGGCCACGAGCGCACCGTCCAGCCACAGCGTGACGTGGCGCGGGAGCCAGCCGCGCTCGGCGACCACGCAACCGGTCTGCTCGAGCGCGTCGAGCCAGGCGTGCTCGACGAACGGAGACGAATCCGGCGCGAGCAGCGAGTCCCACTCCGCTTGCGGGATCTCAGCGATGCGATCGAGGAGCCGGATCTCGAGGTTCAACGCACCGAAGGATGCCGCAAATCGCGGCTGCGATGCGGTTTGCCGCACCCGAGCGCCGGCACTAGGGTCGCGGCCCCATGTCCTCCGCTGAAAAGCCGGTGTTTCCCAAGGTCGATCCCGCCCTCCGCTTCCCGGAGACCGAGCGCGCGATCATCGACTTCTGGAAGCGCGAGAAGGTCTTTCAGAAGACGCTCGACAAGTCCGGGCCGTCGTTCGTCTTCTACGAGGGCCCGCCCACCGCCAACGGCACGCCGCACAACGGCCACGTGCTCACGCGCGTCATCAAGGACTTGTTCCCCCGCTACAAGACGATGCGCGGCTACCGCGTCGACCGCAAGGCGGGCTGGGACACCCATGGGCTGCCGGTCGAGGTCGAGGTCGAGAAGGAGCTGCGCATCCACGGCAAGGCCGCGATCGAGCAGTTCGGCGTCGAGCCGTTCGTGCGTCGCTGCATCGACAGTGTCTTCCGCTACACCGAGGAGTGGGAGCGCCTCACCGAGCGCATCGCGTTCTGGGTCGACCTGCCCGAGGCGTACGTCACCTACCACCGCCAGTACGTCGAGAGCGTGTGGTGGGCGCTGTCGCAGCTGCTGCAGAAGGGGCTCCTCTACCGCGGCCACAAGGTCGTGTGGTGGTGGGCGCAGGGCGGCACCGCGCTGTCGAGCGCCGAGGTCGGCCTCGGCTACAAGCAGGTCGACGATCCGTCGGCGTTCGTTCGCTTCCCGTTGCGCGATCTGCCCGGGGGCGCCCCCGAGGGCCTCGCGCTCGCAGCCTGGACGACCACCCCGTGGACGCTCCCCTCGAACATGTACGCGGCGGTCCGCGCCGACGCGCGCTACGTCGCGGTGAGCACGCCCAAGGGCGCGGTCGTCATCGCCGAGCGCCTGGCAGACGAGTTCGCCAAGAAGGTGAAGGGCGAGCGCCTCGGCGAGTGGTCGATCACCGGCCGCGAGCTCGACGGCCTCCGCTACCAGCCGCCCTTCGATTGGTACGGAGAGCACGCCGACGACACCGCGAACGGCGAGGCCAAATACTGGCGCGTCATCGTCGAGGACTTTGTCACCCTCGACAGCGGCACCGGCATCGTCCACATCGCGCCGGCCTTCGGCGAGGACGACAACAAGGCCCACAAGAAGCTCGAGCAGCGGCTCGGCGCGCTCGAGCTGTTCTGCGCGATCGGGAGCGACGGTCTGTTCAAGGTGGGCCCGTGGACGGGCGCCTGGGTGAAGGACGCCGACAAGCCGATCCTCAAGGACCTCGAGTCGCGCGGCATCCTTCTCCACCACGAGCTCTATCGCCACGACTACCCGTTCTGCTGGCGCGCCGACGAAGACCCGTTGATCCAGTTCGCGCGCCCGGCGTGGTTCATCCGCACCACCGCCCACAAAGACGACGCGATCGCCAACAACCGCGCCGTCGAGTGGCTCCCGCCGCACATCAAGGAGGGCCGCTTCGGCGACTTCCTCGCCAACAACGTCGACTGGGCGCTGTCGCGCGAGCGCTTCTGGGGCACCCCGCTCAACGTGTGGACGTGCGAGCAGGGCCACCTGCACGCGCCCGCCAGCGTCGAGGAGATCGAGAAGCTCAACCCGCGCGCGTTCGACCACTTCCACGCCGCCAAGAAGACGGACCACACGCTCAACCCGCACCTCATCGTCCACAAGCCGTGGATCGATCAGGTCACCTTCCCCTGCCCGGAGTGCCAGGGCGAGATGAAGCGTGTGCCCGAGGTCATCGACTGCTGGTTCGACTCCGGCTGCATGCCGTTCGCGCAGTGGGGCTTCCCCCACGAGCCCGGCTCGGTCGAGAAGCTGCAGCAGGCGTGGCCGGCCGACTTCATCAGCGAGGCGATCGACCAGACCCGCGGCTGGTTCTACTCGCTGCTCATGATCTCCACGCTGGTGTTCGACAAGAGCACGCGCAGCACCTTCAGGCTCGACACCGAATCCAAGGCGCACCCCTACAAGACCTGCATCGTCCTCGGTCACGTCGGCGACAAAGAGGGCAAGAAGGAGTCGAAGTCCAAGGGCAACTACACGCCGCCCGAGGTCATCCTCGACCGCGTCCGCATGGAGTTCGCGATCGTCGACGAGTCGGTCACCGGCGTGGGCGTCCCGGCCGGCGAGTGCGCGATCGCGCGCGAGGACCTCGAGGGCCTCGACCTGCAGGACGGCGCCAAGGTGAAGGTCTACCGCGGCGACCTCAAGGACGGTCCCAGCCGCGAGCTCGTCATCAAGGCCAACAAGAAGCTCCCCCGTCGCGTCGTCGTCCTCAACGACGGCGACCGTGAGGCGCTCGCCGCCATCGTCCACCCCAAGGGCCTCGACGTGAAGCCGGTCGAGGTGCCGCGCATCGCGCCCGCCGAGCGCGTGTTCATCGAGGACCCGAGCACGCCCGCGCCCGGCGCCGACGCGTTCCGTTGGTTCTTCTACGCGTCGTCGCCCCCGTGGACGAACACGCGCCACAGCCTGAGCAATGTCCGCGCGTTCCAGAAGGACTTCGCGATCAAGCTGCGGAACGTGTTCTCGTTCTTCACCATCTACGCGAACCTCGACGGGTTCGACCCGACCGCGCACGCGCGCAGCGGCAGGCCCGCGCACGTCCTCGATCGGTGGATGCTCTCCGAGCTCGCGCTCGCGAACAAAGCGATCGTCGAATACATGGACCGCTACCAGGTCTACGACGCGGCGCAGACGCTGATCGCGCTCACCGAGTCGCTCTCCAACTGGTACGTGCGGCGCTCGCGCGAGCGGTTCTGGGCAAGCGGCGATGCCTCCTCGTCGAGCGACAAGCGCGAGGCGTACCGCACGCTGTTCGACACGCTCACCACCATCGCCAAGCTCGCTGCGCCGTTCGTTCCGTTCCTCGCCGACGAGCTCTACCGCGGCCTGGTGCCGCCGTTCTCCCCCGGCGCGCCGGTCAGCGTTCACCTCTGCGACTACCCGTCCGCCAACGAGGCCGACATCGACGCGGCGCTGAGCAAGGAGATGGCGGACGTGCGCGCCGTCGTCTCGCTCGGCCTCCAGGTCCGCACCGCGTCGAAGCTCAAGGTGCGCCAGCCCCTCGGCAGCGCGACGATCATCGTCGCCAGCGGCGCCCGCGCCGGCATCGAAAAGAACGCGGCGCTCATCGAAGAAGAGCTCAACGCCACGCCCCGCGTGGTCGGCCCCGATCACGCCGCAGAGTTCGTCACCTTCAAGCTCAAGCCCAACTTCCGCGCCCTCGGCGCCCGCATCGGCAAGCACGTGCAGGCCGTGAAGGGCGCGCTCGAGAAGGTCGACGCCGTCTCGCTCCGCAGCGAGCTCGTCACCAACGGCAAGGCGCTCGTCCCCGGCGTCGAGATCGACGGCGCCCCGCTCGAGGTCACGACCGAGGAGGTCGAGGTCCAGGTCCTCGCGCGCGAGGGCTTCGCCGCCGCGGGCGACCGGGTCGGCGTGGTGGTGCTCGACACGCGGATCACCCCCGAGCTCAGGCAAAAGGGCATCGCGCGCGAGCTCCTCAACCGCCTGCAAAGCCGGCGCAAGGAGTCGGGCCTCGCCTACGACGACCGCGTCGTGGTGATGATCTCCGGCGCGCAGGAGCTGCTCGACGCGGTCCAGGCGCACAAGTCGCTCCTCGTCGACAACGCGCTCTGCCAAACGCTCGAAGTGGGCGAGGGCCCGGACGCGATCGAGATCGAGGTCGAGGGCATGACCGCGAAGGTGTCGATGAAGAAGGCGTGAGATGCGCCTGTTCTTCGGCATCTATCCGCCCGAGAGCGTCCAGCACGAGGCCGCGGCGATCCGCGACCGGGTGAAGGAGAAGCTGCGCGACGACCGCGCGAAGTGGACGAAGACCGCGCAGCTCCACGTCACGCTGCAGTTCCTCGGCGATCACGACACCGACGCCGAGGCGATCGCCGCTGCGCGCGAGGTCTCGCATGCTCCGTTTCGCATCGCGCTCTCGGGCATCGGCGACTTCGGTCACGTCTACTTCGTCGGCGTCGCCGACGCCGCGCCGCTGATCGCGCTCGCCCACGATCTCGGCGCCGCGCTGAAGCGCCACGGCTTCACCCTCGACGACCGGCCGTACCACCCGCACCTCACGATCGCCCGCGTCCGCCGCGCGCACCCGGTCGACGTGCCCGCGCGGAGCGCGCCTTTCGACGTCTCGTCGTTCGCGCTCCTCGAGAGCCGCGCCGGCGAATACGTCACCCGCGAGACCTTCCCGCTCACGGGCTAGCGACCAACGCCCACTGACAGGCGCGCGCGTCAGCGAGCGCCTACGCCGCCCACGTCTCACGCCGTCAGGCGCTCGCTGACGCGCGCGCCCAGCTGTAGGCGCTCGCTGACGCGCGCGCGTAGCTGTAGGCGCTCGCTGACGCGCGCGCGTAGCTGTAGGCGCTTGCTGACGCGCGCGCCTGTTGGGTTAGCTGCGGGCGAAGGCGATGACGACCGTGAGCAGGCCGGCGCCGGCGAGGGCGAGGGAGGTGAGCCTGCGCCGGCGGTCGGTCTCGGGGTCGTCGACGCGCGACATCGCTCGATACGCGCCGAACAGCCCGAGCAGCATGCCGGCGTAGAGCGCGGCGACCGCGAGCGGGTGGGGGCCGTCGGCGCGTGAAAGGTCCTGGCGGTGCTCTTGCACGATCTTCTCGCGCGGCTTGTCGCGATCGATCCCGGCCGGTGGACGCGCGGCGAGCAGGATCGCGATCTGGGCATCCGCCTCGCGCGCTCGGTCCTCGAACGGCATGTACAGAGAGCGGGTGGCGCGTGTGCCGGCGCGGATCGCCTGCCACGCGATCAGCGCGGTCTCGACGTCGCCGACCGACTCGGCCCGGCGCGCGATCGTGCGCAACAGATCGTAGCCGCGGCGCGGGTGGCTCGCGAACGGCACGTACCACTTGGCGGCGCGCAGCGAGTACGCGATGGCGGCGTCGTCGGTCGTGGCCTTCTCGGCCCGCCGCATCGCCGCTTCGCCCTCGAAGAGTCCGCGGCCCATGAGCAGCACGAGCACGGCACCCGCGACCATCGCGCCGCGCCGCGCGAGCTCCTTGCTCACGCGAAGTCTCGCCGGCGAAAGACGAGCGCAGACGCCACGAGGAGAACGGCCGCGTAGAGCAGACCGTAGGAGACGGCCTCGAGCAGGTAGGTGCCGATCGGGCCGCCGGCGTGGCCGGTGGCGACCGTGCGCGGCGGCACGTAGAGGTGGAGGTTCGGCACCACGCGTGCGAGCGCGCGGCCCGCGGTGGCGACCGCGGGCCCGAACGTCTTCTCGGGGAGCCTGGCGAGCAGGTCGGCGTTGCGCCCGATGAGCACGATCCCGATGGTGAGCGCGGCGGTGAGGAACGGCGTGGAGAACGCGCCGAACACCATCGACACCGCTGTCACCACCCCGGCCTCGACCACCGCGAGGAGCACGGTCACGAAGATCAGCTGCCGCAGGTCGCCGAGCGGACCGACGACGAGCGCCTCGAGGCAGAACAGCGCCGGCGCGATGAGGAGGAGCGGCGTGGAGCGATCGCGCGCCCTGGCGAGCACCACCACGGTGACCACGGAGGCGGCGAGCCACGGCGCGATCGCCCGGAGCGGGAACGTGTCGCTCCGCACCACCGCCGTCAGCGTGAGCGCCAGGCTGCCCTGGAGGAGGGCGAAGGTTGCGATCGTGGCCAGCACGCCGACGTGCTTGCCCACGAGCAGCTCCCACCGCCGAATCGGCCGCGCGAGGATGGGATAGATCGTCTTGCGCTCGTAGTCCTTGTAGAGGAGCGTCGCCCCGAGGGTGATCGCCGCGAGCATCGCGAAGAGCGACAGGGTCGCGGTGGTGAGCACCGCCACCACCTCGGCGCGGTCGCGGCCGAGGGACATCGCGGCCACGAGCAGGCTGGCCATCCCGAGCCCCAGCCCCGACCCGAACAGGGCGAGCGGCACGCGGTCGCGCGCTGCTTCGCGAAAGGTGTTGAGTGCGATGGCGAGGATCCGCGCGAACATCGTTGCTGTAGCCGCTCGCGATGCTACCGCGCATCCGCCGGAATGGTAGGTTTCGCGGCCCCGATGTTCGCGCAAGAGGTCGCAGTCGTCGCCGCTCCCTCGGAGCCGCCGGGCGTCTTCGCGCGCGCCACGGCCGACGAGCCCATGGAGCGGCTCACGTTTCTCCTCCCCGGCATCACCTATCTCGCGTTCCAGCCCGTCCGCGCCAACGACGAGGGCCGCAAGGCCGCGACCGGCGTGGGCCTCGAGCTCTCCGTCGCACGGTGGATCACCGGCGGCGCCTACCTCGGCGGGGTCGCGCACCTCGAGCGGCTCGATCGCACGCGCGTCGCCGCCGGCATCGAGGGCGGCTACCAGATGATCGGCCTCGAGCTGTCGATCGCGCGCGATTTCGGTCCCGCGCCGCAGTGGTCCGCGCAGATCGGGCCCTACGCCTCGGTCGGCATGCTCTACATCTCTCCGCGCTACGTCCTCGCGCTCGATCGGCGGAGCGCGCGCGACACCATGGGGGACGGCGCGATGCTCGTCATCGGCCTCAAGCTGCCGATCAAAATCGGGGGCCGCTGACGTTGCGACCGATCCCCGCGAGCATCCGCGAGCCGCTCCGCCTCGTCCTGCTCGATCGGCAGGAGCGTCGCGTACCGTGGGAGTTGGCGCGGCCCGCGAGCGTGCTCATCCCGCTCGTGGAGCGCGGCGGCGAGGTCCTGGTGTGGTTGATCCGCCGGACCGAGACGATGTCGTCGCATCGCGGTCAGGTCGCGTTTCCGGGCGGAAAGCGCGATCCGGCCGATGCCTCGTCAATGGTCACGGCGGTCCGCGAGACGCACGAGGAGCTCGGGTTCCCGCCCGAAGCGATCGAGGTCCACGGCCGCCTCGACGACGTGCCGACCACCAGCGGGTTCGTCATCACCCCCTACGTCGGCTGGCTGCGCGACGACCGCGTGCCCGTCCCCAACGAGGCCGAGATCGCCCGCGCCTTCGCGGTGCCCCTCGCGGCGTTTGTCTGGGAGAAGCCGCGCCCGCAGTTCTTCCGCGGCAAGGGCCTCACGCGGATCGTCCCGAGCTGGCACGTCGACGGCGAGCTCGTGTGGGGCGCGACGGCCCGAATCATGGGCACCTTCGTGGAGCTCGTTCGCGACGTCATGCACCGGCACAGGTTCTGACGGGGTTGCGCAGCACGATGCCGGCGACCTCGGTCTCGAGCACGTTGCCGGCGACGAGCGGGCCGACGCCCTCCGGGGTGCCTGTGGAGATGATGTCTCCCGGCTCGAGGGTCATCATGCGGCTCACGTAGGCGATGAGGGTAGGGATCGGGAAGATCATGTCGCGCGTGCGCCCGTGCTGCTTCACGACGCCATCCACGCGGGCGATCACCTCGACGTCGCGCACGTCGAGCTCCGTCTCGATGTACGGCCCACAGGGGCAGAAGGTGTCGAAGCTCTTGGCGCGGGTGAACTGCACGTCCTTGCGCTGGAGGTCGCGCGCCGTGACGTCGTTGAGCGGGAGGTAGCCGAACACCACCTCGTGCGCGCGCGCCTCGGGGACGTTCTTGCAGCGCTTGCCGATCACCACCGCGAGCTCGGCCTCGTGCTCGACCCGCGCCGACTCCGGGGGCAGCTCGATCGCCGCGTCCGGGCCCACGATCGCGCTCGGCGCCTTGAGGAAGATCAGCGGCTCGCTCGGCACCTCGTGCCCGAGCTCCCGCGCGTGCGCGGCGTAGTTGCGCCCGATGGCCACGACCTTGCTCGGCGCGATCGGCGCGAGCAACGCCGAGAGCGGGGCCGTTGCGCCTGTCTCCACGCCGGAAAGCCACGGCGCGGCGTCGAACAACCGCACCACGTCGCCGTCGACCCGACCGAATCCCTGAGCGACGCGCACGATCCGCATGGGGCTCCCGTAGTCCTGGTGACAGCAGCGCGCTACCCGCCTACAACTCCGTCGTGGCCGAAGAGAAGGCGGGAATCGGCGGGATCGTGCAGCTCGGCTTTGCCGTGCTCGCCGGCCTCGCGGTCTACGGCTTCGTCGACATGGCCAAGCACGCCGAGATCCGCCGCGCATGCGAGCCCCTCGTGCAGCTGCGCCCGCGCTATCTCGGCTACGACCGCTCGGCCCCCGACTTCAACCTCCCCGGTCTCGACGGCAAGCCGGTCAAGCTCTCGGACTACGCGGGCCGCGTCGTCATCCTCCACTTCTGGACGAAGACGTGTAAGCCCTGCCTCGAGGAGCTGCCGTTCGTCGCGAAGTTCGCCGAGCAGATCCAGGGCCGCAAAGACGTCGCCCTCATCACCGTCACGGTGGACGAGAACCCCGCGGCCATCGCCGACGTCGTGCAAACGGTCTTCGGCGACAAGCCCCCGCCGTTCCCCATCGCGTTCGACCCCGAGAACACCATCGTCCGCTCGAAGTACGGCACGAAGCTGTTCCCCGAGACCTGGATGCTCGACACAGCCGGCGTGATCCGAGCTCGGTTCGACGGGGTGCCGCTCGCCGGCGAGGGGTGCGACGTCGCGTGGAAGAGCCCCCTGCTTTTCTCGGCGATCGACGCGCTCAAGGGCCCCGCGGTCTGCGACATCAGCGTCGATCCCAAGGTCGACCCCCGTCCCGAAAAGCTGATCGCCGCCTGCCGTCGCTGAGCCGAGCGAGCTGCGGCACCGCCACCTCTGACCCCGAACGGGCGTCCAAAACGCGGGATGTGCCGTAGGGGCGGCCAACGCACCGCGGCACACACCAAGAAAACGGGCTGCCGGTGGTCGCATCAGGGGAGCGGCGCTAGCGTTGGAGAGTCTCTGACGCGGGGCGCATGAGCGACGGAGAGGTTTAGGTCATGGCGAAGATGTCGACCGAGCGCGTCACAGAGCCCTTACGCGACGACCGCGCTGTCGACGTGTCCGCCGAGCCCCTCGATCTCCCGCTCGAGACCGCGCCCGAGGCCCCGAGCGCGGCGCCGCTGCTCATCGGCGCGGTCGTCTTCGGCGCCGGCGTGGGCGCGCTGCTCGCGCTCGCGGTTCGCTTCCGCCCGCTGTTTGCGTTCGCCGTCGCCGGAGCGTTCGTGGCGTTTGTCCTCGCCTGGCTCCACGCGCGCACCCTCGTGCGAGCCATGCGCGACCGCGCCGCGCGCATTCCCCGCCTTCGTTTGAGCGGCAAGTCGCTCGCGTACATCGACGGCGACAAGCAGACCGCCATCCTCGACCTCAATCGCCGCTTCGGCGTCACGCTGCTCGCGAGCCCGTCGCGCTCCGAGCTGGTCGTGGCCATCACCCACCGGGACGGCGTCGAGTTCCTCGCCGCACGCGATCCGAGCGGCACCCACCGCGTCGATCTCCTCGCGCGGGCGATCACCACCCCCGAGAACGACCTCCCGATCGGCGACCTCGTCCCGATGTTCCGCGACGGAGACCGCCTCCTCGATCTCGTCGCCGCGCTCGAAGCGCGCGCGCAGGGGGCGATCGACCGCGTGTTCCTCTCCGACGCCGGCATGGCCGACGTCGTCCTCGACGGCAAGAACCTCCGCGCCGGGCAGATCGACTTCGACCTGCAGTCGCCGCTCTCGTGGCGCGCCTACTCGTTCCAAGAGGGCAGCTCGTTCGCCTCGCACAGCTTCCAGGCCACCCAGATCCGCCAGGGCGAGCGCGAGATCGTCCTTGTCGCGCTCTCTCCGACCGGCGAGCTCGCCACGCCCTCGTTGATCGCGCCGCCCCCGGGCCGCAGCGGCCCGCTCGCGAGCGAGGTGATTCAGCGCGCACTCGCCCGCGATCTGCGCCTCGCCCACTGTCTCGCCGACCTCCCGCCCCCGCGCGTCAACCGCGTCGCGATGGACCGCCTCTTCGTCCCGCGCATCCGCGTCGCCCTCGACCTCGCGCCGCCCGAGGTGCTGCGCGCGCCCCGCGCCACGACCCCGGCCGACGCGCTCCTCACCCCGCCCGACGGCATCGAGCAGCTCCGCCAGTCCTCGCCCGACGTTCGTTAGTTGGAGTTGGCGGCGATAGGCGCTCGCTGACGCGCGCGCCTGTCAGCCCGCACCGGTCAGCAAGCGCGCGCGAAGAGTTGGGCGCGCGCGAAGAGCTAGGCGCGCGCGTCAGCGAGCGCCTGACCCGTAGCAGCGTCAACAGACCGTCGCGATCACTTCGCGGAACGACGCTCCGGTCATCAGCGCCTCGCGGGTCGCCGTCGTGCCGCACAGCAGATCGAGCGCCTCGGCCTCGCTCGGGGGAACGTACTCGTAGACCTCGGTGCGCAGCCCGAAGCGCTCGGGGCTCTGCGCGCGCGCGAACGCGAGGAGCGCGAGGTAGGTCGCCACGGGGCGGAACAGCGCGCGGTCGGTGACGTGAACCTGCACGCCACCGCAGCTCACGCCACGATGCTTCTGAAACGTGGGGAGGAACGACGTCGGCCGCGCGCGGAAGCCCGGGAGGCCGGTCTCGTGCAGGTCGCGGGCGAGTCGCGCGCCGTCGAGCCAGGGCGCGCCGACCAGCTCGAACGGTCGCGTGGTGCCGCGGCCCTCGGAGAGGTTCGTGGCCTCGATCAAGCAGCCGCCCGGATACACCACCGCGGTGCCAACGGTCGGCATGTTGGGCGACGGCATGACGAACGCGCGGTCCCACTGATCCGCATAGGAACGGCGGTCCCAGCCCTCGACGGAGACGACCTCGAGCGCGCCGTCGAGACCCTCGATCCGCGCGCGATCGCGCACGATTTCGCCGTAGGTCTGGCCGTGGCGGATGGGGATCGGCTCGAGGCCGACGAATGAGCGGAGGCGGGGCTCTCGGTGGGGCCGCCCCTCGATGGTGACGCCGTCGATCGGATTGGGTCGATCGAGCAGCACCACGCGTACGCCCGCTTCGGCGCACGCCCGGAGCGCGAGCAGCGCCGTCCAGACGAACGTGTAGTAGCGCGCACCGACGTCCTGCAGGTCGATCAGTAACACGTCGATGTCCGCGAGCTCGTCGCGCCTCGGCGAGAGTCGCTCGTAGGTCTCGCCGTAGAGCGAGATCACCCGGGCGCCGCTGTGTTGATCGCGCCCGTCGCCCACGTGCGCCATGTCCTGCGCTCCGCCGCCGTAGCCGTGCTCGGGGCCGTAGAGCAGGCGGGGGCGGACACCGGTCGCGAGCAGCGCGTCGACCGCGTGAACGAGCCCCTTGGTGACCGACGCCGGGTGCGCGAGCAGACCGACGCGCGCGCCCCGAAGAGCCGCGAGGCGCGTCGGATCGTCGAGCAGGACGTCGAGGCCGACCCTCAGGACCGACTCCCGCGCGTTTTGCCGGGTACTTGGCTCGGGCGTTCGTCGGACTTGGTGCGCTCGTCGGACTGGGGCGGCGCGCGCTCGTCGAGCCCGCGCGCGCCGAGCTTCAACCGCCGCATCACCGCCTGGCGCTGCCGCTCCTTGTACTTCTCGTGCGAGGCCTCGCCGACCTCGTTGGCCGCCTCCGTCTCGCGGTCGATGATCTGGAACTCGGCGAGCGAGAAGATCACCGGCCCGAGCGCGGCCGCCGACGGCGGCGCCGCGTCGAGCACCGACTGCGGCACCCGCAGCGGCAAATCGACCACGAAGTGGATGATGTGGAAGCTCTGATCGCTGAAGGTGTTGTTGCTCGGCGTGAGCGCGTCGGTCTCGGTGCCGTTGATCCGCTCGTCGAGGATCAGCTTGGCGAGGTGCGGGTTGGCCTTGCAGTAGGAGCGGAGGTGGAAGATCGTGTTCGTGGATTCGCGCGGTATCGCGTAGTTGAACGCGAAGAGCTTGCGCGTGAGGTAGTGGATGACCGGCAGAATGTCGCCCTTGTCGCGGGTGACGATGCGAAACCGCAGCTTGTCGTAGATCTGCGACGCGATGTTGCGGTCCTTCGAGAGCAGCTTCGTATAGAGGCTGAACTTGTTCTTGCGACCGCCGACGAACTCGGTGATCGGCATGCCCGCGGCGAGCATGCCGCCGACCACGCGATACACCTTCTCCTCGACCAGGTGGAAGATGTCCTGGTCCGACAGGGGGAGCATGAACAGCAGCTCGCGCCCCTCGAGGTGATGGATGATGTGCATGCACTTGAGGATGGTGCACGCACACAGCTGCTTGTGACCGCGGCCCGAGGCGGTGAGCATGAGCTCCGCCATGCCCATGCGCTCGATCGCCTTGGGGACCGGGAACTCGAAATGGCGCCGGAGGTAGTCGACGGCGTCGGTCTTGAGGCGCTCGACGCGCGCGCGATCGCGCGGGTCGTTGAGGTGCAGCTCGTTGCCCTCGAGGAACTCCACCGCCTCGGCTTCGCGCTCGAAGTTGAGCCGATGCCAGTCGATGATCGAGTCGCCGCGGAGGAGCAGGCGAACAGCCTCGAGGTCAGCGAGCGTCCAATCCTTGATCGCCTTCAACTGACCGACGCTCACTGGCTCCTTCGTACCGGAGCGGCATCGGGGGCGCGAGCGCGATCAGATCACTCGGCGTCGCCCATCGCCTCTTCGACCCGCGGCGTGGGCTTCGAGCGGTTGAGCGACAGCGTGCCGAAGAAGATCCCGAAGACCACGAGCAAGATCGCGAGCTGGCCCGTGAGAGCGCCGGTCATGCCGAGCACAACGAACGGCGACAGCGCTGCGAGGTACCACGGGGTGAACTTCATGGCCTTCATCGTGTTGAGCGGCTCCTTCGTAACGACCTGCAGACAGCTTCTCAGAAGAACTACATGTACGTCAAAGTAAGAACAGAGACTACAGTCGAGGCACTTCGGGGAATCTGAAAAAGCAACGGATATTCGCAAGCTTGTCGAGCAGGACCGGGAGCACGGTCACAACTTGCGAGCGGCCCTAAGCGGGTTCCGTGCCGCGTGGCGTATCAACACAGGACGTCAAATTTTCAACAACTTGGGTTGTGGAAAGGCTGTGACGTACCGCGGCGCGGCTTCCGGGCGTGGGAGCCGTGCCACAGCCTGCGTCCGCTTCCCCGCGCATCCATGCCGCCAAGGTCGCGCCGGCCCGGAAATGCCCGTGGCTCAGCTGTGCGGCTGGCCGGACACAGGCTTGTCCGCGGGGACACCGTCGCGCCCGTGCAGGTGGGACGGGTCCCCACGCTTGCATCGCCTGCGAAGGAAGACCGTCTCTTGCGGCTATGAACGCCGCTCACCGACTCGCCATTCTCGCCACCTCGCTCCTCGCCGCGTGCGCCCCGGCGGCGGGCACCAAGGAGGCCTCGTTCCCGTCCTCGTCGTCGGGCTCGTACAGCGCCGCCTCGATGCCGGCGCCGTCGACGCCCGGAGTGCCGGCGCGCGAGCAGGTGAGCGCCGGGATCGTGGTGCGGCCCGATCTCCTCTGCCTGCCCTTCGCCATCCACTCGGCGGACGCCGACGCCGACAGGGCCCTCGCGAACGCGCAGGCCCTCGCCGCCGAGCTCACGCAGAAGCTCAAGGCGCTCTCGCCGACCGGCACCACGCGCATGCGCGGAATCGCCGTGAGCCCGAGCACGATCCAGCAGACCAAGTCGAAAGACGAGGCTCCGGCCTTCGCCCTCACCGCCGACGGCGTGTTCGAGGTCGCGCTCGGCGAAACCGACTTCTGGACGCGGACCAAGCTCGTCGCGGCGTTCGTCTCGCTGTCGAAGCGAGAGCACGACGCGCACAAGGACCAGCTCGTGAAGGTGAGCTTCGAGCAGCCGAACATGCGCGTCACCGATCCGGAGGCGTTCCGCGCGCGGCTCACCAAGCAATGGGTCGAGCGCGCGAAGGCGTTCGCGGAGGCGGCGCAGTCCGCCACCACGCCGCTCGCCCTCGTCGACTGCGCCGCGCCGGGCGAGATCGCGCAGCGCCTCATCTCCAACGAAGAAGTCGGACTCACGCTGTCGGTGTCGTGCCGCCTCGACGCTCGCAAATAGGGATCGCTACGGCAGAGACCAGGAAACCTGCCGTTTCGCGGCAGTAGGCCCGACTCGCACCTGGCAATGCCCCGCAGGTGCTCTAGAACGTTGGTTCGATGACAGCTGCTGCTCTCCGCGCGCCCCCCCCACGGACCAGCAACCCGCACAACCTCAGCCTCCGTAGGTTCGCGGGTCCCTCGGCGATGGTGGGCGAGCTCGACTTGCGGATCGCGCACCTCACCGATCTCCACGTCGGCCGCGTTACGCCGATGCGGGTGCAAGAGGCCGCGGTCGACCTGGCCAACGGCGAGAACCCGGACGCCGTCGTGATCACCGGAGACTTCGTGTGTCACAGCACGAAGTACCTCGACGAGCTCACCTCGCTGATCGCGCGGATCAAGGCGCCGGTCTTCTGCGTGATGGGCAACCACGACTACTGGTCGGGCGCGGACGAGGTGCGGTGGGCGCTGCGTCGCGGCGGCGCGGAGGTCCTCGACAACGTCAACACCGTCGTCACGCTGCGCGGCCAGGCGCTGCAGCTCGTCGGCCTCGACGACGCGTACACCGGCCACGCGTCGCGCGAGCGCGCGGTGAAGGGCATGCGGCACGGCGTCCCCACGCTCGCGCTCTCGCACATCGCCGAAGAGGCCGACGGCCTGTGGCACCACGGGATCCCGCTCGTCCTCTCCGGCCACACCCACGCGGGGCAGATGACGGTCGCCAAGCTGCACGAGATCGTCATCGGCAAGCTCGGTGGGCATAAATACGTGCACGGTCTCTACGGCTGTCGCCGCGCGCGCGAGCACAAGGGCGCGGTCTACGTCGGCGCCGGCATCGGCGCGGCGGTGATCCCGTTCCGCGTCGGCGATCGCGGCCAGCGCGAGGTCACCATCTTCGAGCTCGGTCAGCAGCCGGGCGCGTTCGACGAGCACCACGACGACCAGCCCTCGTTGCCGGGGCGCAAGCCGTCGCCCCTCAAGCAGTACAAACGCGCCGCCGCGGTGGTCCGCAAGGAGCGCGCGCGAATCTCACGGCTCGAGAAGAAGCGGTAGTCTCGGCGGGCATGGAGCTCTCCGCCGACGCCACGCTGCCGTTCCCCCGCCCGATGGTCTTCGCCGCGTACCGCGACGACCTCACCAAGCTCCTCCAGTACCTCCCCAACGTGCGGGACATCGAGGTGAAGTCGCGCCGCGAGGACGGTCACCACGTCGAGCTCGTCAACCTGTGGCACGGCGGCGGCGAGATCCCGGCGGCCGCGCGCGCCGTGCTGAGCGAGGCGATGCTCTCGTGGACCGACTACGCGTCGTGGGACGCGTCGAAGTGGACCTGCGAGTGGCGCACCGAGACCCACTCCTTCACCGAGGCGGTCGACTGCCGCGGGGTCAACCAGTTCATCGAGGTCGACGGCGGCACGCGCATCGAGATCCGCGGCAACCTCCGCATCGACGCGAAGAAGGTCAAGGGCGTGCCCGGCTTCCTCGCGGGCAAGGTGGCGAGCGCAGTGGAGTCGTTCCTCGCCGCGAAGATCAGGCCGAACCTCGTGGAGGTGACCGAGGGGCTGCGCAAGTACCTCGCTGCGCGGGCCGGTTGAGGAGGCTCACCCGAGCTTGCCGAAGCGTTGCTCGTACTCGGCGAGGCGCGCCTGGAGCTCGGCGACGCGCTTGCGCTCTTCGTCCGCTTTCGCGGCCTGAGCGGCGGCCCGCTCCGCCTCCGCGGCGGCGCGCTCCTCGAGCTCTCGGATGCGGATGTCGGCGTTCGCTTCGACCTGCGCGACGAGCTTGCCGAGACGGCCGACGAGATCGCCCGAATCGAGCAGGCAGGCGGTGCCCGCGTAGAAGCGCAGGCGATCGTCCTCGAGGACGAGATCGAGCCCGAGGATCTCGGAGGGCAAGCGGCCTGCGATCGGCTCGATGGGGACGTAGACGCGATCGCTCGTCGTGGGCAGGCGGAAGCCGCGGAGCTTCTGCCGGCGACGGTCGTAGATGAAGTATTCGGGGATGCCGAGCCGCGCGAACCGCTCGACGTTCAGCTCGAGATCCTTCTTGGTGCTGCCCTTGAGGTGGACCTCCAACGCGAGGTCGAGCCCCTTGCCCTCGGCGCTAACGACCCACTTCTCGCGCTGAATCTGCTCCGCATCGCGAACGGCGATCAGGTCGGGCGCGAACCGGCGCTCGTCCGGGTAGTAGATAGCGAGCTCCGAGCTGATGTAGATCTTGCGCGCGGTCGAGCGGTAGAAATCGCGCAACGTGCGCATCGCGTCGATCTTCGCGTCCATGTGCGCGTCGCCCTCGGGCGGGCGAAGCTCCTCCCACGGGATGTGCGAGGGGAGCGCCTCCACGACCGCTGCGCGTTCGCTGTCGGTCATCGCGTCCCACGCCGCTTGCGACGGCGCGCGCGGCGGCTCGCGGCGCTTGCCGCTCGAGACCTTGCGCATCACACCTTCCGGTAGAGCTCCGCGCCGGTGTCGCGGAACTCTTTCGACTTCTCCTCCATGCCGCGCACCAACGCCTTCTCGGGGATGACCTTGTTCTCCGCGGCGTACTTGCGCACGTCCTCGGTGATCTTCATCGAGCAGAAGTGGGGGCCGCACATCGAGCAGAAGTGGGCGACCTTGGCGTTGTCGCTCGGGAGCGTCTCGTCGTGGAAGGCGCGGGCGCGCTCCGGGTCGAGGCCGAGGTTGAACTGGTCCTCCCAGCGGAACTCGAAGCGCGCCTTGGAGAGCGCGTTGTCTCGCGCCTGCGCGCCGGGGTGACCCTTGGCGAGGTCGGCGGCGTGGGCGGCGATCTTGTAGGTGATCACGCCCTCCTTCACGTCGTCGCGATCGGGGAGGCCGAGGTGCTCCTTGGGCGTGACGTAGCAGAGCATCGCGGTGCCGAACCAGCCGATCATCGCGGCGCCGATGCCGCTCGTGAAGTGGTCGTAGCCGGGGGCGATGTCGGTCGTGAGCGGGCCGAGCGTGTAGAAGGGGGCCTCGTCGCAGAGGCGCAGCTGCTCCTCCATGTTGAACTTGATCATGTGCATCGGCACGTGGCCGGGGCCCTCGATCATCGTCTGAACCTCGTGCTTCCAGGCGATCTTGGTGAGCTCGCCGAGCGTCTGCAGCTCGCCCATCTGCGCGTCGTCGTTCGCGTCGTGGATGGAGCCGGGGCGGAGGCCGTCGCCGAGGGAGAAGGCGACGTCGTACGCCTTCATGATCTCGCAGATCTCCTCGAAGTGCGTGTAGAGGAAGTTCTCGGTGTGGTGGGCGAGGCACCACTTCGCCATGATCGAGCCGCCGCGCGAGACGATGCCGGTGAGGCGGTCTGCGGTGAGCGGCACGTAGCGGAGCAGCACGCCGGCGTGGATCGTGAAGTAGTCCACGCCCTGCTCGGCCTGCTCGATCAGCGTGTCGCGGAAGATCTCCCAGGTGAGGTCCTCGGCCTTGCCGTTGACCTTCTCGAGCGCCTGGTAGATCGGCACGGTGCCGATGGGCACCGGCGCGTTGCGGAGGATCCACTCCCGCGTCTCGTGGATGTTCTTGCCGGTGGAGAGGTCCATCACCGTGTCGGCGCCCCAGCGGATCGACCACACCATCTTGTCGACCTCTTCTTCGATCGAGGAGGTCACCGCGCTGTTGCCGATGTTGGCGTTGATCTTCACCAGGAAGTTGCGGCCGATGATCATCGGCTCGGACTCGGGGTGGTTGATGTTGTTGGGGATGATCGCGCGGCCGCGGGCGATCTCGTCGCGGACGAACTCGGGGGTGATCTTCTCGGGGATCGCCGCGCCGTGGTTCTGCCCCTTGTGCTGCTTGCGATAGGCCTGTTCGACCTTCTGCTGCTCGCGGATCGCCACGTACTCCATCTCGGGCGTGATGATCCCGCGACGCGCGTAGTGCATCTGCGAGACGTTGCTCTTGCCGCGGAGCGGCTTGCGCTGAACGTGGAAGCGGAGCGGGTCGAGCGCGCGGTCGTCGAGGCGCTTCTGGCCGTAGATCGAGGACAGGCGCGGGAGCTCCTCGACGTCCTCGCGGGCGCGGATCCACTCCTCGCGGAGCGGCGGCAAGCCCTTGCGCACGTCGATCGTCACCGACGCGTCGGTGTACGGGCCGCTCGTGTCGTAGACGACGACCGGCGGGTTCGGCACCAGGCGGTCTCCCTCGCGGGTGGCCGTCTGCGTGATCTCGCGCATCGGCACCCGGAGCTGCGGATGGAGCGCGCCGGGAACGTAGACCTTGCGGGACGCGGGGAAGGCACCGGTGGTGATCCCTGCGAGGCGTGCTTCGTCGACCTGCTTCAGTCCGCTCATGGTTCCTCGGTCTCCTGCTCTCATCGTTCGAGAGGGAACAAAAGCGGAACCGGGGTCCCGCCGCTTCCCTCCGCCGGAATGACCCGGATCAGGTTCGAAGGGTTCGTTCCGGTGGAACGTCTCAGCCGTTTGGCTCCCCTAGCGACGAGGTATTCATGGGCGGGCCGAGGGGCGGCGTCAACGTTATGCTGGGCGATGCCATGACCCTCCGCCTCCACACCATGCTCGCGTTCGCTGCGGTCTCGCTCCTCGCCCTCGACGGCTGCGGCCCCAAGAAGCGCGGAAAGACAGCCGACGACGACGACTCCGCGGCGAGCAAGAGCAGCAACGACAAGTTCGATCAGCAGGTCGCGCTCGCTCGCGAGCACGCGCCCAAGGCGGCGAAGGGCAGCGCGGTGGTGCTGCGCTTCTTCAACCCGACGAACAACTTCCGGGCGTCGATGCTCTTCGTCGACAACGAGTTCCCCGAGAAGAAGGAGAGCGGCCGCTTCCTCGTGCTCGCCGAGGCCAAGGGCGCGTCCAACGAGCTGCTCGCGACGATCTCGCTCCTGCACCGCACCTGGCAGCCCGGGCAGTATCAGTGCGACGACGACACCCAGGTCGCGTTCGGCCTCGCCGACCACTGGGATCCGCAGGCGCCCGACACCTACACGTCCTGGCAGCCCGGCGCGCACTGCACGCTGCTCCTGCAAGAGGGCCGCGCGCCCGGCGATCTCGAGGGCACCATCCGCGGCGAGTTCGTGAACAACGCCGGCAGCCACAAGCTGACGATCGCGGACGGGTATCTCTACATCAAGCAGTTCCAGTGATCGGTCGTCACAGCGTGACGTCGGCCCTCTGCGCCCCTGGCTTCAGCTTCACCTGCAAGAGCCCGCTCTCGTAGCGGTAGCCCTCCTCGACGGTCGCGAGGTCCGCGACCTCGGGGACGCTGACCATCGCGGGCTTCGTCGTGTGGAGCTCGAAGACGACGCCGTATTTGAACTCCGCGCCGTCGGACGACTGCAGCGCGATCTTGTTGCCGGTCCTCTGGTGCTCGAGCTTGGCGCCGTCGAAGACCGTGAACGTCGACTTCTGCGCTGCGGGCGCGACGCGGATCCACAGGATCCCCGGCGTCGTCGCGTAGCTGTCGACGCGCATCGGTTCGGCCGTCGGCGCGATCGCGTCGATCGTCGGGCGCAACATCGGCACCGTGCCGCCCTCGCGGAGGAACAGCGGCAACGTCCCGAGCGGCGCGGCGACCGTGGCCTTCCCCGCGAAGGACTTTCCGTTCCACCAGTCGATCCAGTTGCCGGGAGGGAAGATCACGTTCTTGTCGCGCTTGCCCTCGGCGACCACCGGCGCGACGAGCAGGTCGTCGCCGAACAGGTATTCGTCGTTCGGGTGCTCGCCGAGCTCGGGGTGGGCGAGCCCGAACGGGCGCTGAATCGGGCGGCCGGTGACGGCGATCTGCTGCGCGTACGTCCACTCGTAGGGGAACAAACGCAGGTGCAGCCGCGCGTAGGTGCGGTACCAGCCGAGCATCTCTTCGTCGAAGCCGGTCTTCGGGTCGGGCTCCCACGGCACGGTGCTCGACGAGTTGCCGACCTGCATCACCGTCGAGAGCGCGGTTTGCTCGAACCAGCGCGTCATCAGCTCTTTGTTCGGAGGCGAGTGACGGTAGCCGCCGGTGTCGGCGCCGTAGAACGGATAGCCCGACGGACCGAGCGTGAGCCCGGCGATGATCGATGCCGGTAGGCCGCCGACCGCGACGAACTTCTTGCCGTCGGCGCCGATGACCGCCTCGCGGTGCTTCGCGAAGTTGGCGTCGAGATCGCCGGGCCAGATCACCGAGGTGAGCTTCTGATCGCCGACGGCCCCCCGCCGACAGAGGAGAAAGCCGCCGTCCTTCGGCACCAGCTCGGCGTACGCGCGGTGGTAGAGGAGCGTGTAGCCCGCGTGCATCGTGCGCTCGTCGCTGCCGTCGCTGAAGCGCCACACGTTGCGCGCCTTGCCGATGCCGGGAACGATGTCCTCGCCGTAGTCGAGCTTGAAGCCCTCGATCTGGAGATCGACGGTGTACTTCTTGATGTTCGTCTGCCAGAACGACATCGCCGCGGAGTTGGTGAAATCGATCGGGAGGCCCCAGCGGTTGAGCGGCAGCCCGCTCTCGAGCGGGTAGAAGCTCTTGGCCTGCTCGCGGAGCGCGGCGGTGCTCGGGTCCTTGGTGTCGAGGTACGGCGTGTGCCACAGCGCCACGCGCATACCGAGGTCGTGCGCGAGCTTGATCATCTTCTTCGGATCGGGAAACTGCTCCGGCTTGAAGTCGAAGGTGTTCACGCCGGTCGCGTACGGGCGGTCGATCCACACGCCGGTGTTGGCGAGATCGAGATCGCGGATCGCGTTCCAGTCCTTCTCGACCTGCGCCTGATCGACGTTCTCGTCGCGCCAGGTCCAGGGGCCGAGCGCCCACCGCGCGGGGAGGAGCGGGTAGCCGGTGAGGTCGTAGTACTGCTTGGTGATGTCGAGCGGATGGGCGGCGCCGAAGAGGTGGAACGTGAGCCCCTTCGGCGTGTCGAGGCCGGTGCCGAAGATCGCGTCGACGCGATCGGGCTCTTCGTTCGCGACGCTGAAGGCGCCGGGGTGTCGATCGTCGACGAACAGGCCCCACCCGCGCGTGCCGATGAGGAGCGGGATCGGGACGTGTGCTTCGTTGTACGAGCTCTCGATCTCGCCATCGAGCTCGATCTGCATGGCGCGCGCGTGCCCGCGGTGGTTGACGTCGTCGAAGTACTCGCCGAGGCCGTAGAAGCCCTCTGTGGCGTCGCTCCGGGTGCGTACGCGGACGTAGGCGACGTGGTTGGCGACCGGCGTGAGCGCCGCGCGAAACGCGCCCGGCTTGCCGGGATCGATCTTGAGGCGAGCGCGCGCGCCGTTCGGATAGCGCACGTCGACCTCGAGCGGATTGGCCGAGACGAGCTCGAAGCGTTCGGGGACGAGCCAGGTGAGATCTTCGGGCGCCGGATTGAGGCCGCTCGGCTGGAAGAGGGGCCAGGGGTCGTAGTTGGCTTTGTCGTCGAGCGACTCGCGCGTGCCGAGGGCGAGGCCGTCGGCGGGCAGGCGGGTGAGCACGACGCCGTTGCGCATGAGCTCGATCGCGCGCGCGTCGAGATCGACCCGGAGCGTCACGTCGCCGGACGCAAGGGTGACGGGGGCGCGCGGCGGCGGAGCGTCCGGCTCGCTGTTTCCACACGAGACGACCAGGCCAAGCAACAACAGGCGGCGCACTCGACAATCCTACCCGCGTTCGTTTGCCGCGAGGTCGGCCCCCGGCTAAGACGCCGTGCGTCATGGCATCCGTCCCGCCCACGTCGTTCCCCAAGGATCAGATCAAGATCCTCCTCCTCGAGAACATCCACCCCGGCGCCCACGCGCTGTTCGCGGCGGAGGGCTTCCAGGTCGAGGCTCTCTCCACCGCGCTCAAGGAGAAGGATCTCGTCGAGAAGATCCGCGACGTGCACGTCATCGGCATCCGCAGCAAGACCCAGCTGCGCGAGCTCCCCATCCAAGAGGCCAAGCGCCTGCTGACGATCGGCGCGTTCTGCATCGGCACCAATCAAATCGATCTCGACTGCGCGAACAAGCGCGGCGTCCCGGTCTTCAACGCCCCGTTCAGCAACACGCGCTCCGTGGCCGAGCTGATCCTCGCCGAGGTGATCGCGCTATCCCGTCAGCTCGGCGACCGGTCGCGCGAGTGCCACACCGGCGTGTGGAAGAAGCTCGCCAGCGGCAGCTACGAGGTTCGCGGCAAGACGCTCGGTGTCATCGGCTACGGGCACATCGGCAGCCAGATCGGCGTCATCGCCGAGATGATCGGCATGAACGTGATCTTCTACGATCGCGTCACCAAGCTCCCGATGGGCAACAACCGCCCGGTGCCGTCGCTCGGCGAGCTGCTCGCCCATTCGGACTTCGTCACGCTGCACGTCCCGGAGACGCCGCAGACGAAGAACATGATCGGCGTCGACGAGCTGTCGATGATGAAGAAGGGCTCGTTCCTCCTCAATGCGAGCCGCGGCACGGTCGTGGTGATCCCGGCGCTCGCCGACGCGATCCGCCGCGGGCACCTCGCCGGCGCCGCCGTCGACGTCTACCCCGAGGAGCCCGAGGCCAACGGCGAGGGCTTCAAGAGCGAGCTGCAGGGGCTGCCCAACGTGCTCCTCACGCCGCACATCGGCGGCTCCACGATCGAGGCGCAGGAGTCGATCGGCCGCGAGGTCGCTACGTCGCTCATTCGCTTCATCAACACCGGCACCACCACCGGCGCAGTGAACTTCCCGCACGTCGATCTCCCGCCCGCCATCGGCCGCGAGACGCACCGCATCCTCAACGTGCACAAGAATCAGCCCGGCGTGCTCCGCGACATCAACAAGATCGTCTCGGACAAGAACGCGAACATCGAGGCGCAGGTGCTCGCCACGGATCCGAATATTGGCTACCTGGTGATGGATATCGGGTCGGACGTGAGTGAGGACGTGAAGCAGGGGATTGCTTCGATCCCGGCTTCGATCAAGACGCGGATTCTTTACTGAGCGGCTGCTGGTGTTGCTGCGCGTAGGCGCTCGCTGACGCGCGCGCCTGTTGCTGCGCGCCTGCGCTAGAGGAGTGCGCCGAGTGCGATTTCGAAGCCGATCGTGACTCCGCGGCGGTGGTCGTCGACGGAGGTGGCGACGACTGCGCCGATGGGGACCGCGAGGCCGAATACGAACCGCTCCACGCCGAGGAGGAACGTCGGCTGCGCGAGGAGCGTTGCGCGGGCGCCGCGGGTCAGCACGTCGATCGGGGCCGCGGCGATGGCGCCGAACCAGCCGGCGACGCGGAGCTCTCGCTCGCGGACGAACCCGTATCCGAGGCCGGCGGTCGGTCGCACGTAGGCGCCGTTCGCGGCGCGCGACGCCTGCTCCTTCACGCTGACGAAGCCGGCCGCGCCGCCGAAGCCGAGTCCGAAGCCGGTCGGCAAGCGCTCGATCGCCGCGCCCCACCGACCGGTCGAGACGTTCGGTTCGAGGGCGCCGCTCGCACGGAAGGTCAGCGGAACGAGCGCTTCGGCGGAGGCGAGTGCGACGGCGACCCAGAACACTCGGCGAGCGTACACGCTCGGACGACGCTGTCCGGAATCCAGAGTTTGGCGCACGGGCCAGCGCCTTGACGCTCGGCAGGGGTGTCGATCTGATGGCCCCGTGCGCGCGCTGAGAGCCTCCATTCTCGTCTTCCCCCTGCTGCTCCTCGGGGGCGGTTGCGAGACCAACGAGACCAACGCTCCCGCCGGCATCAACCCCGACTCCTCGGTCGGTCCCGCGGCGGGCCAGCTCGGCGGCGCGTGCAACGTCGACGGCGACTGCACCAACGGGATGGTCTGCGTGCAGGGCTCGGGCTACCGCGGGACGGACAAGTACTGCGCGCCGCGCTGCACCGCGATCAAGGACTGCATGCCGCTGGCGAAGACCTCGTACGTGATCGGCCCGGTGCCGACCACGTTCACGCCGTTCCTCGGCGAGCCGACCAAGAGCGCCTTCGGCACCGATGCGTTGAGCCGCGGCGTCGCCTGCGCGCCGCGCACCGAGGGCGGGTCCGAAAACGTGTGCATGTTCGCGTGCTCGCACAACGAGGCGCTCGTGCTCGACGACAAGGGCGAGTTCAAGGGGTGCTACTGCCTGCCGGGCTACAAGCTGACCGCCTCGAAGGACGCGTGCGTGTTCGACAACTCCCACTGCTCGATCTTCAGCTACGCCGACAAGGCGAGCCGCGAGGAGCTGAAGTCGAAGTGGAACATCGACGTCTATTCGACCCCCTGCAACGCCTGCAACAGCGACATGTCGGCGGCCGATTCGCTCGGCTGCCACACCGGCGCGTTCTTCTGCAACATCAACGACACCCAGCTCAACGGCACCTGCACCGAATACTTCACGGTCGCGCAGCTCGACGCCTGCATCAAATCGAAGACGAGCTTCGACTGCGCTTGCGACAGCGGGTGTCTCGACTCGTGCCGTGAGTCGCTGGGGTGCGCGGACATCTGCTGCAAGTGCAAGGAGGCGTCCTCCCCCAAGCGTCCGGTCTGCGACGACGACGCGGGTGTCGCCGACACGAGCGTCCCCGATACCGGCGCGGACACCTCCGTCGGCGACACGGGCACCACGGACACCGGCACCACGCCCGACACGGGGATCTGCACCACGCCCGGCACGTTGCACAAGACGGTCCCGGGGAGCTTCTACTGCCCGTTCGTCTCGCCGGCCGGCACCTACTGCACGAGTCAAACGCAGCACTGCTGTCAGCCGTCGATGGGCAGCTCGTCGTGCGATCCCATCGCGACGCCGTGCGCCGCGACCGAGACCGACTGGCGCTGCGCCGACGCCACGCATTGCCCCTCCGGTCAGAAGTGCTGCGGCATCGGGACGTTCGTGAAGAACCCCGATCCGATGTGCGCGAACTACGCGACCGGGTTCAAGGGAACCAAGTGCGCCACGAGCTGCGCCGCGACGGAGATCGAGATGTGCAGCGGAACCGGTGGGTGCAGCGCCGGCACCTGCACGCCGTTCACGACCCGCGCGTCGCAGGTGGGGGCGTGCCGCTGACGCTTCGCCGGATCACTCCGCCGCGACCTGCTCGATGAGGAACACCAGGTTGGTGGCAGGCGGCGGCGGGCCGCCGCAGCCGTAGCCGCGACCGCCGAACGCAACGGCGACGCCGATCGGCCCCGCGCCGGCGGGCGCGTCGGCGCTGAAGGTCGTCCACTCGGTCGCCCAACTCATGCCGTCGATCGCGGCGGCGAGTTTGCTGAACTTCGGCGCGGCGGAGCCGCCGACGTCGATCGACTTCACCGGCGCGCCGGGCGCCGCGAGCTCCATCGTGAGCAGCGAGCCGTACACGAAGGGCGCCATGTCGCCGTACATCGGCTGGGCGAGCACGCGATAGCGAAGCGCCACGCGGTCGCTCTTGCCGCGTTGGAGGCGCGCGGCCATCCCGGCGCGCGGGGGCGAGCACGCGTTGAGCGGCGCCGGGCCGAGACGCAGGCAGCCTCCGCGCTCGCAGCGCGGATCGTCGGTGCCGGCGAAGCCGCCGCCGAGGACGTCGGCCGTGCCCCAGAACGAAGCGTCGAGGCTGTCGGTGTCGAAGTCCACCGCACCCGAGGCGAGCCCGAGGCGCAGGAACTTCAACCCAGCGCCGGTGCCCGCGGAGACGTTGCCGACGCGATCGCGGACGCCCGCGGACTGCGTCAGCTGCCACGCCATGGGCTTCATCGCCGAAGCCCAGTCGTCGGCGCGCGCGGTGAACGTCGTGCCGCCCGCCCACGTGTCGGACTCACTCGGGAGCCACGTCAACGCGAGGGCTTCACCGCTCGCGGCGGTGACCTTGGTGGACGCGATCACGTCGGCGCGCGCGAGCGGCTCGGCCGCGGTGACGACGACGGTGTCCCACGGCAGCAGCTGATCGGCCGGCCCGATCCGCGAGAGCGGGCTGGTGCGCAGCTCGGGCGGCGTGACGTCGCGAGACAACGTGCCCGAGCCGGTGAGCTTGCCGCCCCACGCGACGTCGCCGGCGAACACGTCCTCGCGGCCGGTGCCCTCCACCGCGCCGGACAACAGGCCGCCCTTGGTGCGCGCGAGCGTCAGCGTCTGCCAGGTGTCGCTGGTCCCGCCGAATCCGCTGCTCGCCGACGTGCCCACGCGTCCCTCGCCCACCAGCGTGAGCGCGGCGTCACCGACGGTGACCGCGTAGACGGCCGAGGTGCCCCACCGCGACGTGAACACCGCCTCGTAGCCGCCGGTCGTCGCGCGCCGCAGATCGAGGCGCGCGCGATGTCCGCGTGACGGCGGCGCCCCCTCCGGCGCGGGCGGCCCCGCGTGGTCCATCGTCGCGGTGACCGTGGTGAACGTGAGCTCGTAGGAGCCCTCGAGCTCGAGCCCGTCGCCGCGCGGGTCGGGCTGCCCCTCCGGGAGCTCTTCTGCAACCGAGCCGCACGCCATCGATCCGAGCGCGACGAGGAGGAGCGGAGAAGCAAGGAAGCGGTGCACCATGCACGCCTCCTTACAACCCCGGTGCCACCCGCTCGGGACGGGAATCCTCGGGCAACTCTCACGGCGCGCGGCACACCCGCGGCACACTCGGGAACGCAACGCCAGATGGCAGGTGGGTCGTCTACCCTTTCGGGATGGCGCTCCCCGTCGTGATCATCAACGGCCTCGGTGCGCCGCGGGCCGCCGCGCTCGCCTACGGCCGCGCGCTCGGTCAGCGCGGCTTCCAGACCTTCGCCGCGCCGCAGCGGCTCCTCGGCTACGGGGACGTTCGCGTGGCCGCGCGGCTCGTCTCCGAGGAGGTCGAGCGAGTCCTCGCCGCGACGAGGGCGCCGAGGGTGAACCTCGTCGGGATGAGCCTCGGTGGGCTGATCGGTCTCTACTACGTGAAGTGCATGGAGGGCGCGGCGTACGTCGAGCGGTTCGTCTCGGTGGGAGGTCCGCTCAACGGCAGCACCCTCGCGCGCGCGGTCAACCACATCCCGTGCTCCGCCGCGCACGCGCTCGCGCAGACCACCCCCGACAACGACCTCATGCGCGAGCTGCGTGCCGCGCCGGCGCCCCCGAACGTGCGCATGTTCTCGGTCGGCACCCGCGGAGACGTGCTCACGCCGCGGTCCTCCTGGGACGCCGAGGGCCTCGAGCCCATCGAGACGCCCTACGGTGCGTTTCCGATCGGCCACTGGATGTTGTTCACGCACCCGGAGAACCACCGCGTCGTCGCAGAGTGCCTCTCGCGCGACTGAGCTGCCGGTTCGCGGATACGATGGGTGCATGTCGCGCGTCGTCCCGCGGGTGATGGTGCTGCAGCCGCTCTTCACCACCGGCGCGCCGATCGACCTGCGCGTGCTCGGCGTGCAGTTCTGGCTGACCGACCAGCTCGCGTCGCTCGGCTTCGAGGCGGCGTCCGGGCTCTTCTCCGATCCACGGGTGCCCCACGAGAAGAGGCTCGTCGCGGTGACGCCCCCGACCGACGCGCAGGTGCTGGAGAAGGTCGCGGAGAATCGCTGCCACTTCGCGCTGCTCACCTCGCTGGAGCTCGATCCCGATCCGCGCCTCACCTTCGCGCGCGTCTTCAACACCAAGGGGCCGACCGCCCGCATCGAGTGCAAGGGCGATCTCCTGCCGGTCGCGACGCACGGCGTGCTCGTGAAGTTCCTCCAAGCCATCGGGCTCGAGGTGGACGCGCCGCCCTGGCAGGAGATGTTCGGCACGCACGACGTCGCCGGCGCCACGAGCTACCTCGGCGCGCTCGGCGCGCACGCGATGTGCGATCAGGGCTTTCGCATCGACAACGCGCGCGGCGCCCTGCAAGCGCTGCGGGCGGCGCTCTCGTGCGCGATGCCCCCGGCGTTTCGTCTGCTGCCACACCTCGTCGCGGGGCTCCGCGCCACGCGCTCCGGCGAGGACGAGCTGCTCCGCGAAGAGCTCCGCGCCGCCGTCGCCTCGGTGCACGTCACGCCGCCGGACTGGGCGCCCACGCTGAGCGAGCTCGGCCTCACGCCGCACCACCACGTGAACTGAGGCCGCAGCGCGCGAGCCAGGTGTTCGCGCGCGCGGCTCACTCGTCGTCGTCCTGCTTCTTCTTCTTCTTGGCCTTCTTCTTCGGCGCGTCGTCCGAGTCCTCGTCCGACCCGCAGAAGCCGCTCACGGTCTTCATCGTGGTGTCGCCGGCGGTCGCGTACATCTTGAGGACCGACGTGCTCTTGAGCTCGCACTTCCCCCACGCCTTCGGGTCGGAGGAGCCGAGGAAGCACTTCTCCTCCTCGGCCGTGTACGTCCCGAGCTTCACCACGCTCTTGCAGCCCGTGGCGAGGCCGTCGGCGCTGTTGGAGACGTTCTCCTCGAGGTTCTTGAGGTAGCCCTTGGCCGCCGGGCTGTCCTTGCACTTCTCGAGCGCCTTCCTCGCCGACTCCTCGGTCGCCTCGCGGAAGTGCTTGTCCCACTTGGTGCAGTCGTCCTCGCTCACGCGCTTGCCGAGGAGACCGCAGCCGGGAACGAGCAGCACCACTGCGAAGAGCGTCGAACGGAGCATGAGGCCGGCAACGATCGCACGCGAGGCGCGCGCCGTCACTAGCCTACAGCGCCCGCAGCTGCCGCACGAACACCACGACCAGGATCACCGTCCCGAGCAGCCCCAGGTACATCGCCTCGGCCGCGAGCTGCGGCCCGACGAGCGCGCTGCCGTAGACGAAGCTCGCGCCGCACACCGCGGACATGCCGTACGCGAACGGCGGGAGGAGCGGCTTGCTGCGGCCGGCGCGGAGGCGGGCGTCATGCATGATGAGCACGAAGTCCCGCGCGAGCAGGATGAACACCGCCATCGAGAGGAAGCTGAACTCGCTGACGACCGGGTTGACGGCGAAGAAGTCGTAGACGCCGTGCGCGACGACGACGGTCATGAACGTGACGGTGAACTCGAAGAAGCCGTCGTCCTTCTTGCCGAGCTTGGCGAACGACGTCGCGATCAGCGCCGTCATCGTCATGTGGAGGAAGTTGGCGGTGAGGAAGCGCGCGAGGGCGGCCGAGAGATCGCCGTGGGTGAAGTAGTTGATGTTCTCGACCGAGGCGAACCCGAGGCCCACCAGCGCGCCGCAGGTGACGATGTCGAGCGAGGTGCCCTTCGCGCGCAGGAGCGGCAGCAGCGGGATGAAGCAAATCAGCTTCGACAGCTCCTCGCGAAAGCCGACGCCGAGGATGAAGAAGATCGCGTCCCGGACGACGGTGCCGTCCTGCCGCAGGTGGAGCACGAGCTCCTGCCACTCGATGAGGTAGTGCGTGATCGGGATGCTGAGCATCCCGAGCCCGAACGCCGCGAGGTACAGCGGGACGCGCAGGCGAGGGCGCAGCCGCAGCTGGCCGAGGCGCGCGCAGAAGCTGAACCAGGCGATGGCCGAGACGAGCGCGAGCGCGAGCGGCCCGAGCGGGGGCCTGGGGAACGAGTATGGCAGCAGGTAGCGGAACGCGCGGCCGTATTGGCGCTGCTCCATCGCGAACCGGAACGAGAGGCGCGCCGGCGCACGCGCGGCGATGCGCGGATCGTTGAGGCGCGCGACGACCCCGGCGCGATCGCCGGCGGCCAGGCGGAGCATCAGCGACTCCTCGAGATCGTCCTCGCGCTCGAACGCCATGGCCTCGCGCTCCAGCCGATCGGCGGCGACCTTGAAGCGGCCGTCCTTGTGCGCCTCGCGGCCGAGCGCGTGGTTGGCCCAGGGCATCGGCGGCTCTTTGTCGGCCTCGCGCTCCAGCTCGGTGAGCACCTCGGGCGTCGCTCCGCCGCGGTGGAGCTTGGCGATGAGCACGACCTCGCGGGGGAGCTCGGGGCGCGCGAAGAAGGCGTCGATGACGTCGTCCGGCATCGCGGGCTGCGGCTTGATCTTCGCCATCTTCCGCATGTTCTCCGGGACGACCTCGGCGAAGCGGTAAAGAGCGCGCGCGCGGTCGTGGGCCTCGATGAACGACATCGTGAGCGGGACGGTGACCGGGCCCTGCTGCAGCGCCTGCCAGTAGATCGACTCGGACTCGGAGAAGTTGCCGGCCTCGGCCGCGAGCTCGGCGCGCTTGTCGATCGGCAGCACGCGCTTGGCGATGCGGCTCGCGAGCAAGCCGAGCACGATCGACAGGATCGCGATCAGGATGACTCTTCCGCGGAGGGTGCGCGGCAGCACCGGCGCAGCTCACCACAGGATTGATGGCACGTCGATTGAAGGGCCTTCTCGCGGAGGAAAGACCATGGCCACTTCGTCTGTTCCGTACATCTCCCGGCGTGACGAGCTCGCCTCGCCTCGCCGCGGGCTGCTCTCGACCAGCGGCTCGATCGCGCCGACGATCGCGCGGCTCGCCCTCGGCGTCGTGATGTTCCCGCATGGCGCCCAGAAGCTGCTCGGCCTGTTCGGCGGGTACGGCTGGTCGGGGACGATGGGCGCGTTCACCTCGATGGGTCTGCCTGCCCCCGTCGTCGCCGCGCTCATCCTCGTCGAGTACTTCGCCTCGCTCGCGCTCATCGTCGGCGCTCTCACGCGGCTCGCCGCGATTGGCATCGCGACGATTCAGGTCGGCGCGATCGTCCTCGTGCACGCCAAGCTGGGGTTCTTCATGAACTGGTCGGGGAACAAGGCCGGTGAGGGCTACGAGTTCCACCTGCTCGCCATCGCGCTGGCGCTGGTGTGCTTTATCAGCGGCGGCGGCGCTGCTTCGATCGACCGCGCGTGGACGCTGCGGCGGAAGCGCTCGTAGGGGGGCGGAGGCCGGCGACGCCGAGCTTCATGGGGAGCGGAGACGTAACTCGCCGGTGAGGTACGCGCAAGTGGCGCCCTTGGACTACCGTCTCTGACAGGCGCGCGCGTAAGCGAGCGCCTTCGATTGGAGCCTTCGATGACAGGCGCGCGCGTAAGCGAGCGCCTTCGATTGGAGCCGTCAGGCGCTCGCTTACGCGCGCGCCTATTGGTCGAGGATCTTGCCGGGGTTGAGCAGGCCCCGCGGATCGAGCGTGCGCTTGAGCGCCCGGAGCAACGCGAGCTCCTCGGGGCTTCGCGAGTACCCGAGGTAGTCCTTCTTCAACAACCCGACGCCGTGCTCCGCCGAGATCGAGCCGTGGTGTTTGGCCACCAGCGCGAACATCTCGTGGTCGGCCTCCTTGGTCTTCGCGAGGAAGGCGTCCTTGGGCATGTCGTCCGGCTTCATCACGTTGACGTGGAGGTTGCCGTCGCCGATGTGGCCGAAGTTGCAGATCTCGAAGCCGGGGTAGCGCGAGGCGAAGAGCTGCTCGAGCTCGCCGCAGAAGGCCTCGAGCGCGGCGACGGGGAGCGCGATGTCGTTCTTGTGGGGCATGCCGGTGGCCGAGAGCGACTCGCTGATCCCCTCGCGCAGAGTCCAGAGCTGCGCGGCCTCGCCGGAGTGTTGGGCGAGCACGCCGTCCTGCGCGAGGCCGCTCTCGAACAGACCCTCGATCCACCCCTGCAGCACCGCGGGATCGGCGGCCTCGACCTCGAGCAGCACGTAGTGCGACGTCTCCGCCGCGAACGGCGCCTTGACCTTGCGATGGCGCTGCAGGCGCGCGAGGCAGCGGTCGGTGAAGAACTCGTAGGCGCTGATCGTGAACGGGCCGCGGCGCGCCTCGCGGAACAACGCGAGCACCGCAGCCAGATCGGCCACCGCGAAGAGGAACACGTCGAGCTTGCCGGGGAGGCGCGTGAGCTTGAGCGTGGCCTCGGTCACGATCCCGAGCGTGCCCTCGGTGCCGATGAACAGCTGGCGTAGATCGGTGCCGGTGTTGTTCTTCTCGAGCGCGCCGTTGAGCTCGAGGATCTCGCCGCTCGCCGTGACGACCTGGAGGCCGAGCACCCACTGCCGGGTGAGCCCGTAGCGAATGACCTTCACGCCGCCGGCGTTGGTGGAGATGTTGCCGCCGACGGTGCTCGAGCCCTTGGACGCGAAGTCCACCGGCCAGGTGAGCCCGTGCGGCGCGCAGTGGTGGTGCACCGCCTCGGTGATGGCGCCGGCTTGCACCCGGACGGTGGCGCCGAGGACGTCGACCGGATCGATGCGGCGCATGCGCGCGAGCGAGAGCACCAGCTCGCCGTTCTTGGCGACCGCGCCGCCCGCGAGGCCGGTGCGGCCGCCCGAGGGGACGACGGCCACGTCGTGCTCGGCGCAGAGGCGGACGATCGTCGCCACCTCCGCGGTGGACGCGGGGAACGCGATCGCGAGGGGCGCGGGCGCGTAGACCTTCGTCCAGTCCTTGCCATACTCCGCGAGCTCGGACGGATCGCGCGTGATCGTGATGTTCGCCTCGGCGAGCCGATCGAGCAGCATGCCTCCGTGTTGCCCGTCCGCGCCTCTGCCGCAAGGCACGATCGCTGCAGCTCTACCGCGCGTGCACCGATTTGCCGCACTCGTCGCTGTCGTTGCTGCGCTTGGATGTCACAGCGCAGATTGGCGCGGGCCGGGGCCCGCGTATCCGCCGGCGTTCGGCCACAAGGGCTCGCGGGCCGCTGAGCTACCGCCTGCTGCGAATTCTCCGGCCAACTACGGCTGGGGCTCGGCCTACGATCCGCACCCGAGCGGCTCGCGCGCGACGACCGGCAGACCGTCGGAGACCGGGTCGATACCGCCCTTCTGGTCTCTCCAGAACCCCGGGCGTCCGATGGGTGTGCCCCCGAGCGACTTGGACGAGAAGAAGAAGAAGTGAGTATCGTTGCGGGACCGTGAGCGATCTCGCGCGCGACGCACGCACCTCGACCCGTGAATCGTTCACCGCCCGGCACCGCGGGTTCTACCTCGTGCCCATGCCGCGCGCGCGCAAGCAGCGGTCGTCGGCCGGGACGGTGCCGAATCGCGCCGCGCTCGCGCGACGGCCGACCGAGGTGAGCGACGTCGACGCGCCCGAGCGGGTGGTCGTCGAGGTCGTCGAGATCCCGCCGCTCGATCGCCCGCTCAACGTCGGTCGCACCGACGACAACGACGTGGTGCTCGGAGATCCGACGGTGTCGCGCCGGCACGCTGCGTTCCTCGTGACCAACGGGCGGCTGGAGCTGGTCGATCTCGGCTCGCGCAACGGCACGCGCGTGCGAGGGATTCCGCTGCAACCGGGCGAGAGTCAGCGCGTGGCGATCGGCGACGACGTGCGCTTCGGCTCGATCAACCTCGTGCTGGCCGACGCGAGCCTGTGCTGGGAATCGCTGAACGACCTCGGGTGACTCTACGTGCGCAGCAGCGCCGAGCCCCAGTGGAGGCCGGCGCCGAGCGCGAGGAAGCAGATGAGCATGCCCGGCTTCAGGCGGCCCTGCTCGTTGAGCTCGTCGAGCAGGATCGGGATGGTGGCCGCGGAGGTGTTGCCGAGCTTCGCGATGTTGCTCGGGACCTTGTGCGCGGGCAGGCCGAGCGCGTCGCGCACGGCGCCGTTGATCCGGTCGTTGGCCTGGTGAGCGACGAACAGGTCGACGTCGTCGAGCTTCACGTGGTGCCGCGCGCACAGCGTGCGGACGCTCTCGGGGAGCTTGGTGACCGCCTGCTTGAACAGCTCCTTGCCGCGCATGCGGGGGATGTGCAGGTCGTTGTCGATGTCGTCCCGGCGCGCGTAGGGGCGCTTGGTGAAGCCGCTCGGGATGTGGATGTAGTCGACGTAGCGGCCGTCGCTGTGGACATCGACGCCGATGACGCCGCGTGCGTCATCCGTCTTGCGCACGACCACGGCGCCGCCGCCGTCGCCGAAGAGGATCGCGAGGCCGCGGTGGCGGGTGGCGCGGTCGAACGCGTCTTGCGAGGGCGGCGAGCCGCCCTTGCCGTGGAGGTAGTCCCAGTCCTCCCAGGGCATGAACCCGGCGTGCGCCTCGGCGCCGATCATCAACACGTTGCGCGCCTGGCCCGCGCCGATGAGGGCGTGGGCGAGCTGCAGCTGATAGATGAACGACGCACACTGCTGGCGCACGTCGAGGCAGGGGACGCCGGGGATGCCGAGCTTGGCCGCGACCATCGCCGCGGGGCCGGGGAAGTGGAAGTCGGGCGTCATGGTGGACATCACGACGTAGTCGACGTCGGACGCGCCCATGCCGGCGCGGGCGAGGGCGCGCTTGGCCGCCTCGGCGCCGAGATCGCTCGCTCCCTCGCCCTCGGCCGCGAAGTGGCGCTCCACGATGCCCGTGCGCTGGTGAATCCACTCGGCGGTGGTGTCCATGACCCTCGCGAGGTCTTCATTGGTGGCCACGTCCTTCGGCAGGTGGCGGCCCGTTCCGACGATCGAGAGTCCCATTCGCGGGCGGCTCGTACCACGGCTACACTTCGCCGTCGTGAGCCCAAAAGGCGATTACGAGGTCGACGACATCAAGACGGTTCGCGTCAGTCGCGAGCCAGAGGTTAAACCACTTGGTGTCCGGGTCACGATCACCGCTGGACCAGAGGCTGGCCAGTCGTTTCCCGTAGCCCAGCGCATGGCTGTGATTGGACGCAGTCCGGCCGCTGACGTGCGCCTGACAGACCCGACTGTGTCGTCGTTCCACTTCGAGGTCGCGGCCGTCCCCGGCGGCGTCCACGTGGTCGACCTCGAGAGCGCCAACGGGACGATTTACGGCGGGGCCCGCCTCGAGCGCGCCATCCTCCCGTCCGGCACCATGCTCAACGTCGGCCGCTCGATCGTCCGGCTCGACCTCGACGCGCCGTTCGCCCCCGAGGCCACCGAGATCCCCGTGTTCGGCGAGATGCGCGGCGCGAGTCGGCCGATGCGCGAGCTGTTCTCGATGCTCGAGCGCCTGTGCCGCACCGATCTCGGCGTGCTGATCGAGGGTCAGACCGGCACCGGCAAGGAGCTCGTCGCGCGCGCGCTTCACGACAAGGGCCGCGGCGCGCAGGGGCCGTTCATGGTCCTCGACTGCACCGCCATCCCCGCCACCCTCGCCGAGTCGATCATCTTCGGCCACGAGAAGGGCGCGTTCACCGGCGCGGTCGAGCGGCGCATCGGCCTGTTCGAGGCCGCGCAGGGCGGCACCATCTTCCTCGACGAGATCGGCGAGCTGCCGCTCGATCTCCAGCCCAAGCTCCTCCGCGTGCTCGAGCGGCGCGAGGTGCAGCGCGTCGGCGGCAGCAAGCCGATCCCGATCCAGGTCCGCGTGCTGTGCGCCACGTGGCGCGATCTCCGCGCGATGATCAACCAGGGCAAGTTCCGCGAAGACCTCTACTTCCGTCTCGCGCAGGCGCGCGTCACGGTGCCGTCGCTCCGCGAGCGCCCCGACGACGTACCGCTCCTGGTCAACCACTTCCTCCAGAAGATCCCGCACGACATGCAGGCCGCGCGTCGCATCACCGACGAGGCGCTCGAGGAGCTCACCCGCCGCGACTACCCCGGCAACGTGCGCGAGCTGAAGAGCACCGTCGAGCGCGCCTCGATGACCGCGGCGACCGAGACCATCACCCCGACCGACCTCGCCTTCGAGCGCATGCTCACGGGCACCCGCACCCACGCGCCGGTCACCCCCTCGCCGAGCGTCGCGCCGGCCTCGGGCGAGCTCGGCAAGTTCAAGGACGTCAAGCGCACCCTGATCGACGAGTTCGAGCGCGACTACCTCCAGCGGCTCCTCCTCAAGACCGGCAACAACCTCTCGCGCGCGGCGCAGATCGCCGGCGTCGAGCGCCACCACCTCCGCGATCTCTTCCGCAAGCACGGTCTCCGCGGCGACGACTAAGCGCTACACTTCCGCGCGATGGCCGAGGCGCCGCGGGTAGTCGGACGCTACGTCGTCCACGCGGAGATCGCGTCCGGCGGCATGGCCACCGTGCACGTCGGCCGGCTGCTCGGGCCGGTGGGCTTCGCCCGCACCGTGGCGATCAAGCGCCTGCACCCGCACTTCGCGAAGGATCCCGACTTCGTCTCGATGTTCCTCGACGAGGCGCGCCTCGCGGCCCGGGTGCGGCACCCCAACGTCGTGCCGGTGCTCGACGTCGTCTCCGAGGGCGCCGAGCTGTTCCTGGTGATGGACTACGTCGAGGGCGAGTCGCTCTCGCGCCTGATCGCCGCGGCCTCGCGCGAGGGCCACGCACCGCCCGCGCACATCGCCGGCGCGATCGTGGCCCAGGCGCTCCACGGCCTGCACGCCGCCCACGAGACGCGCGACGAGCGGGGAGAGCCGCTCGCGATCGTTCACCGCGACGTCTCGCCGCACAACGTCCTCGTCGGCACCGATGGCACGGCGCGCGTCGTCGACTTCGGCGTCGCCAAGGCCGTCGGTCGCGCGTCGTTCACCCGCGAGGGAGAGCTCAAGGGCAAGCTCCCATACATGGCGCCCGAGCAGGTGCGCCGCGGCGGCCAGGTCGATCGGCGCACCGACGTGTACTCGGCGGGGGTCGTGCTGTGGGAGGCGCTGACTGCCACGCGTTTGTTCCACGGCGACGGCGAGGGCGAGATCCTCTCGGCGGTGATCGACGGCGCGAGCGAGCCGCCGAGCGGCGCGGAGCCGAGCGTGCCGCCGGAGCTCGACGCGATCACGATGCGCGCGCTCTCGCGCGATCCGGACGCGCGCTTCGCCGACGCGCGCGAGATGGCGCTGGCGATCGAGGACGCGATCGGCATCGTGCCGCCGGCCGAGATCGGCGCGTGGGTGGCGCAGATGGCGCGCGATCTGCTCGCCGAGCGCGCGCGCGCCGTGGCCGAGATCGAGAGCTCTCCCGCGATCGCCACCGCCAACGCGACGCCGCTCCTCGAGGAGACCGCGACCTTCCCGTCGATGCCGGCGATCGATCCCACCGACTACGAAGAGACGACGGCGATGCCGGTCGTCGAAGAGGAGCCCGAGGAGCCGAAGACGACGGCGATGCCGCCGAAGAAGAAGCCGCGCCGCTACTGGCCGCTGCTGCTCCTGCTCCTCGTCCCGATCGTGCCGATCGGCTTCCTCCTCACCCGCCCGAGCGAGCCGGCGCCCGCCGCGAGGGAGCCCGAGCCGCCGCCGCCGCCCGCGGTCGCGAGCGCCGAGCCGAGCGTCAGCGTCGCGCAGCCCAAGCCCTCGCAGACCGTCGAGGATCTCGCGCCGATCACCTTCCCCTCGGCCTCGTCGAAGAAGCCGCCGCTGCACAAGTACCCGGCGTCGAAGTCCACCTGCCAGCCGCCCTACTACTACGAGAACGGCATCAAGCGCTTCAAAGCGAATTGTCTGTAGAATCCGTGGCAGCGTGCGTCGGATCGTCCCGCTCCTCCTTGTCGTCCTCGTCGCGCCGCGCGCCGCAGCCGACAAACAGGAGTGCCTCAAGTCTCACGAGGACGCGCAGCGGCTGCGCAGCGAGGGGAAGCTACGGGCGGCGCGCGAGAAGCTGCTGGTGTGCGCGGCCGACGCGTGCCCGGCGCTCGTGAAGGTCGACTGCACGAAGTGGCTGCCCGAGGTCGACGGCGCGCTCCCGTCGGTGATCGTGCGGGCGAAGGACGCGGAGGGGCTCGACGTCGTGGACGCGACGGTGGAGATCGACGGGCGGGTCGTCGCCACGCTCCTCGACGGCAAGCCGATCGTGGTCGATCCGGGCGCGCACGCGCTCAAGGTGTCGCATGGAGAAAAGGTGCTGGAGCGCGCGGTCGTCGTCGCGAGCGGCGAGAAGAACCGGGTCGTCGCGCTTACGTTTCCGCGCGACGTCGCGCCCGCACCCGCGCCGCCTCCCTCGCCGCTCCCGTGGATCCTCGCCGGCGTCGGCGTGGTGGGCGTGGCGGGCTTCGCGGTGCTCGGGCTGTCGGCGCGAAGCCGCCTCGACGAGCTCCGCGACACCTGCGCGCCGAGCTGCGATCCCGGAGAGAAGCGCTCGATTCAGACCCAGCTCGTGCTCGCCGACGTCTCGCTCGCGATCGGCGTCCTCGCGGGCGGCGTCGCGACGTACCTGTTCCTCAAACCGACCCCGACCACGACGGTCGCGTTGACCCCGACCAGCGCGTCGGTGTCGTTCCGGTTCTGAGTTACACTCGGGCGCGTGAGCTGCCTCTTCTGCCGCATCGTCGCCGGTGAGATTCCCTCCACCAAAATCTACGAGGACGCGACCACGTTCGCGTTCATGGACATCAACCCGGGCACGCTCGGGCACGCGCTCGTGATCCCGAAGGCGCACGCCGCGGACATCCACGACGTCCCCCCGGACGTCCTCGGCGATCTCGCGCGCACCGCGCAGCGCGTGGCCAACGCGGCGAAGCAGCACCTCGAGTGCGCCGGCGTGAACCTCGTGCAGTCGAGCGGCGCGGCGGCGTTTCAGAGCGTCTTCCACATCCATGTGCACGTCATCCCCCGCTACGAGGGCGATGGCGTGCGCCTTCCGTGGACGCCGAAGCCCGGCGACAAGGCGGCGATCGCCGACGCGGCCGAGAAGCTCCGCAAGGGGTGCTGATGCGTGGGCTCGCGGCTGCGCTGCTCCTCGCCGGCTGCACCACCGAGGACACCGCCGTCACCGCGCCCCCCTGCGTCGCGCGGATCGACTGCCCCAACGAGCTCAGCCCGCCGCTCGGCGGAGCGTGCGGCGACGCCGCGCTCGACCCCGACTGCGGCGCTCCCTACCGCAGCTACTTCGGCTGCCGGCAGCAGAACCAGGTGTGCAGCGGGAGCGGCAAGCTCGACGAGGACGCGAGCGTCGCGCGCTGCAGCAACGAGCTCGACGCCTACGTGCAGTGCCTCGGCCCCACCGTGTCCGACGCCGCGGCCGACAGCACCGTGGTCGACACCAGCGTCGCGGACACTGGTGTCGACGCGACGCCCGACACGCGGAGCGACGCTACCGACGCCAAGCTCGGCGGCTGATCAGACGCTATCCACGCGGTGGGCGCCGATGGTGACGAGCTGGTCGCCGTCGCGCAGGGCGTGGTCGTGGGGGACGTTGATCGTCGACTTGCCGTCACGGCGCACGCCGATGGCGATGTGACCCTTGGCCCGCGCGCGCTCGGCCGCGGAGCCGAACGTCTTCTCCGAGGTGGGGACGAAGTGAAGCTGCTGGCCGGCGATGGTGAGCAGCTCCTCGATCACGTCCTGCATGCCGGGGTGGAGCACCTCGTTGGAGAGGAAGTGCGCCTCGAAGCGCGACGAGCAGATGACGCTGTCGCAGCCGGCCTTGCGGAGCAGCTCCTCTTTCATCGGATCGACGCACTCGACGATCGTGCGCACCTTGGAGGTCCGCGCCTCGATCGCGAGGGTGATCGCGAGCGCGAGGTCGTCGCTGTGCGAATCGCCCGGCTTCTTGCTGAGCACGATCGCGTGGGTGGCGTGGTCGATCGCGGCGCGCGCCAGCGTCTCGTCGCGCGCGGGGTTGCCGCGGACATAGTGCACGTCGCGCTTGAGCAACACCGGCGTGAGCTGCTCGAGGTGCTCGTCGACGAGGACCACCTCCTTGTCGCGGAAGGTCTCGTCCTCGCGCAGCTCGTCGAGGAGCTGAATGAGCTTCTCCTCGCTCGGGTAGTTCATGACGAGGACGTGGTCGCGCAGTGACATCTCGCTCATGCCCGAGAGCTCCCTCGACTTCGCCTCGACCAGCGTGGTGGCCGCGAGCGACAACACGTAACCGAGCAGGCCGATACCGAAGAACATCAGCGGTGCGGCGATGAGGAACCGGCCGGCGAGCGTCGTCGGGTACATGTCGCCGTAGCCGACGGTGGTCAGCGTGACGATCGCCCACCACATCGCGTCGAGCCAGGTGAGATCGGGCTTCGCCGGGAGCTCGAAGTAGAGGAACCCGGTGGTGCCGTAGGCCAGCACCACGAGGAGCAGCACGCCCACGCGGAGCGACTGCGGCGGGTTGCGGACGACGCGCCGGCTGAACTGGCGGAACGCGGGGACGATGAGGCCGATCACGGCGCGCCCTTTCTCCACTCCTGCACGAGCAGCTGCGCGCGACCGGTGGCGAGCGGATCGCCCCACAGGCCCTTGTGATCGTTCTTCGCCTTCTCCTGCTCGAGCATGTACTCGTGCATCGAGGGGAAGGGGAACACGGTGTAGACGAGCACGAGACCGTCGCGGATGAGGGCCAGCGCGAGGTCCTCGTCGTCGACGAACAGCGTGGCGATGGTGCGGCCGTGTTTGTCCTTGGGCGGCGTCGCCAGCATCACCCGGATCGGCTTGCCCTCGAGCGCCTTGCGGAGGACCTCGTGGGCGCGGCGTCCCCACGCGGCGCCGGGGTCCTTGGTGCTCGTGGTGTCGAAGGCCTTGATGCCGAGGATTCGCACGGTGACCGGATCGCCCGCGCCGTTGAGCAGGAGCACGGTGTCGCCGTCGATGATCTTGGAGAACGTCACCAGATCGCCGGTTTGCACGGCGGCGGTGGCGTGCTGCACGGACCGCCGCACCGACTCTGCGCGGACGCCGAAGTATGTCGAGGCGCTCCCGAGGACGATGACGATCCCCCAGAACACGCGCGCGCCGCGATCCATCGCCGGCGAGGGTATCATCGCCAGATGGTCCGGTGGGTCGTCGCCGCCGCTTTGGCGCTCGGGCTCTCGCTCTTCGGGAGAGAGGCCATCGCCGGCTACACGCACGTGTGGGTCTTCAAGGAGAAGCCCGACCCGGTGGTGGTCGCGCGGGCCGCCGAGGCGATGCAGAAGGTCATCGCGCGCCGCCCCGGCCTGGTCGACGTCGTCGACAAGCCGGGCGAGATCCGGTTCAACGGCCGGGGTGCCCTCGCGCAGGAGGACTTCGTGTTCCCCGGCCGCGTCGGCACCAACGCGGTGTGGACCGAGCGCAAACCATACGACGAGCTGGTGACCGCCTGCTTGCTCGTCGCCCGCGATCACTTCACGAGGGAGCAGCTCGAGATCAAGAGCGACGGCGACTGGCTCGCGTGGCAGGACGGGATCCTGCTCTACACCGAGACGTTCGGTCGCGCGCCGAAGAACCCGGGCATCGCCGAGCACAACGCCTTCCACCCCGGCGGCGCGCTGCCGCGCATCGAGTCGCGAGACCGCCTCAAGGACCCCCGCACCCGCCCCTGGGCGATCGTGATCATGCTCTGCTTCGCGGGCCTCGTCGTGCTGTGGCTCATCCCCACCAAGCAAACCTAGGCGCGCGCGTGAGCGAGCGCCTGACCGGCGAGGGCCACCGATCCATGGGTTTTGCCCGCACGGGTCAGGCGCTCGCTGACGCGCGCGCCTAGCTGGCGCGCCTACGCGACGCGGGCGGCGAGGATCTGCTCGCGGGTGAGCAGCGGCTCGCGGGTGGCCGGCTCGCCTGCGCGGACGCGGGCCTCGGCCTCGTCGAGCACCGCGAGACACCCGCCGAGCGAGTCGATCGTGTTCAGCTTCTGGCGGAGCGCCGCTGCGCCGCCGATGCCCTTGAGGTAGCCGCTGAGGTGGCGGCGGGTGCACTGGACACCCTTCTTCTCGCCGCGCTCCGCGGCGTTGGCCAGCAGGTGCTCGCGGCAGAGCGCGATGCGGTCGAGGGCGGTGGGGTCGGGGAGGCGCTCGCCGCGATCGATCAGCGCGCGCGCCTCGCGGAAGATCCACGGGTGCTCGATCGCGCGGCGACCGATCATCACGCCCTCGCAGCCGGTGGTCTCGAGCGCGCGCTGGGCGTCGTCGGCGCTCTTGATGTCGCCGTTGACGAGGACCGGGATCGACACCCTCTCGCGGGCGCGCGCGGCCCAGCTCCAGTCGGCGGCGCCGGAGTGGCCCATCTTCGCGGTGCGGCAGTGGATGGTCAGCGCGCGCACGCCGGCGTCCTCGAGGCGGCGGGCGAGGTCGACGATCGGCATGTCGGACTCGGGGCCCCAGCCGATGCGCGTCTTGACGGTGACCGGGAGCGACGACGACGCGACGACCATCTTGGCCATCGCGACCATGGCGCTCGGATCGCGGAGCCACGCCGCGCCCGCGCCGCGGCCGGCGATCTTCGGCACCCAGCAGCCGCAGTTGATGTCGAGGAAGACCGGGTTGGCGGCCTCGGCGACGCGGGCGGCCTCGGCGAGGCGCTCGGGATCGGACCCGTAGATTTGGATCGCCGTGGGCGAGTCGTCGGGCTCGATGCCGATCTTGCGCGCCGCGATCTTGCAGCCGCGGAGGAGGCCCTCGACGTTGACGAACTCGGTGACGCACAGCTCGGCGCCGTACTTGCGGCAGAGCTTGCGGAACACCGCGTCGCTCACGTCCTCCATGGGGGCGAGCACGGTGGGGCGGTTCGCGAACAGCGCGCGAAACCGAGCCTCAACTGCCGGGTCGATGGAGCCCATGGGGGCCGCGGGATGTAGCACACCGGCTCACTGCTTCAAGAACGCGAGGACCGGAGCGACGGTTTGGGCCGGATCCTCCTCGTGCGGCACGTGGCCGAGCCCCTCGAACGTGACCAGCTGGCTGCCCGCGATGTCCTTCTGGAAGCGGGCTCCGTGCTCGGGCGGGATGAGCCGATCGCGACCGCCCCACAGGATCAACGTCGGGACCCTGAGCGCGCGGATGCGCTCCTCGCCGGCTCCCGACGGCGCCTGCTCGAAGCGCTTCACCAGCGCCTCGCGGTTGCCGGCGCGCACCGCGAGGTCGAAGTAGAGGTCGACGAGCTCGGGCGTGACCTTGCTCGGATCGCCGTACACGTTGCGGAGGCTCTTCTCGATCACGGAGCGCGGCAGCGAGTACGCGGCGAGTCGGTTGAGGACGGGCGTGCGCGCGAGGCGAAACCCGAGCGGCATCTTCGCGGTGGGGTTCGGATAGCCGGCGGAGTCGACGAGCACGAGCTTCGAGACGCGGCCCGGGTGCGCGAAGGCGGTCTCCCACGCCACGCGGCCCCCGAACGAGTTGCCGGCGAGCACGCACTCGGTGATCGCGAGCTTGTCGAAGAGCGCGGCCATGAAGCGCGTGTACACCTCGATCTCGTAGTGACCGTCGGGCGTGGGGCCGGTGAGGCCGAAGCCGGGGAGATCGACCCGCACCACTCGGTAGCGATCGCGGAGCGCCGTCGTCCACCCCTCCCAGGTGTGGAGCGACGCCGAGGTGCCGTGCAGGAGCACGATGGTGGGCCCGGCGCCCTCGGTGCGAACGTGCACGTTCATGCCGCCGATCTCGATGAACCGCGACGGCTCGGGCGCCCACCGCGGCTTGAGCGCGTCGACCGGGCGGTCCGGCGCCCACGTCAGCGCGAGGAACAGCACGACGATCGCGAGCAGCGTCGCGAGAACACCGAGCGCGACGCGCCAGAGCCGCTTGCGCTTCATAGAGAGACCGAGGAGGGCACCGGCTCGTCGTCGCGGCCGAGCCACTGCGCGCGCTCGCCGATCTGGGTGATCGTGTTCACGAGCTCGACGAGGCCCGCCTGCTTGGCGAAGAAGTCGTTGACCCCGAGGATGCTGAAGCGCCAGCGCTCCGCGTCGTCCTGACGGTCGGTGACGACCAACACTCGCGTGTCCATGCCGCGCGGCATCGCCCGCAGCCGCGAGATCGTCTCGACGCCGTCGAGCCCCTCGACCTTCAGATCGACGAGCACGAGATCGGGGACCGCGCGCTCGGCGCGGGCCAGCGCGTCGGCCCCGGACTTGGCGACGCTCACCGAGACCTGCCGCCGATAGAAGGCGAGCTGCGCGGCGCGCGCGGCGACCTTGCGAAAGTCGTCGTCGTCGTCGATGACCATGATCCGCAGGATTTCGCCGCGCCCGGGCCCGCCGCCCTCGGGATACGACGGCGCGGGCTCGGTGGCGCCGGAGCGCCATTTGGAGATCGCCGAGTCGAGCGCCGACACGAGCGTGGCGAAGCCGTCGTAGCGCGCGCGCGGGTCCTTCGCGAGCATGCGCGCCATGACCCGATCGAACGCGCGGAGGTTGGGGCGGAGCGACGACAAGAGCGGCGCGTCCTCGTAGGCGTGCGCGCGGAGCTGATCCTCCACGGTGTCGTAGAGGAACGGCAGCCGACCGGTGAGGATCTCGAACGCGGACACGCCGAACGCGTAGACGTCGGCCGCGGGGCCGACCGCGTCTCCGTAGGCCTGCTCCGGCGCCATGTACGACGGCGAGCCGGCGGCCGCGTGCGTGAGCTTGGGATCGTGCGGCATCGCCAGGCCGAAATCGACGAGCACCGGCCGACCACTGTCGGTCTCGATGATGATGTTCCCCGGCTTGACGTCGCGGTGGATGATGCCCGCGTTGTGCACGGCGCAGAGGCCGCCCGCGACCTGCTGGAGGATCGTGAGCGCGCGGTAGGTGGGGATGATGACGCCGTGGCGGTCGTGCTCGGTGATGATCTCGTCGAGGTCCCGACCGTTGACGTACTCCATCGCGAAGAACATGGCGCCGTCGCCCGCGGCCCCGGCGTCCTCGGTGCCGAACGCGTAGATCTGCACCACGTTCTCGTGACGCACCGACGCGAGGGCCGCTGCCTCCCGCTGGAAGTGCTCGACGACGTCGCGGCGCTGCGCCACGTCCGGGTTGACGAGCTTGAGCGCCACGCTGCGGCCGAGCCCGATGTCCTGCGCGAGGTAGACGACGCCCATTCCGCCGCGGGCGATCTCGCGCTCGACGAGGTAGCGCCCGTCGATCATCGGAACGGTGCCCGCGGCGATCTGCGGCCACTCCTCGGGCGGCGCGCGGCGGCCGCCGGTGCGCGAGCTGCGAAGATCCTCGGTGTTCGACCTCACGGGCCGAAGCCTACTTCAATCGAGCGTCGTGTTCTCGCGGATCGAGGGGAACGAGAATGCCTGATCGACGGTGAAGATCACCGACACCGGCGACACGTCCGCCGGGCGGTTGAGCGGCACGCCCACATCGAGCCGCAGCGCGACGCGATCGAACTGGGGAAACAGCGCGCGAACGCCGGCGCCGATGCCGTGGTGCATGCGCAGATCGGAGAGCCCGTCGTACGCCGACCCGGCGTCGTGGAAGAACACGAGCCCCCACTGCGTCTTGAGGATCTCGAGGGGCTTGGTGCGCAGCTCGGTGGTGTAGGCCACCGCATTGGGACCGATGAGGTAGCGGGTGGGGTAGCCGCGCGGCCGGTTCTCGCCGCCGATCGCGTCGAGGACGTTGAGGTAGTTGCGGAACCGGCGAACGATGCCGCCGTCGAACACCAGCCGCCCGAGCGGCGTGCTCGGCGACACGATGCGGATCCGGCTCTCGACCGAGGAGTCGGTGATGCGGTCCTTCTGCGACTCGACAAGGCCCTCGATCGAGGCGCGGACGATGCCGTCGTGCAGGCCGACCGTGTACTGCGCGCGGAGCAGCGCGCCGAGGAAGTCGCGGTTGGAGCCGAGCGCGCGGGTGACCGGATAGACGCGCGCGATCACGTCGTGGCCGAGCCGGTAGTCCTCCTGCAGCCCGAGGATCTCGACGTTGAGCACGCGGAGGTAGTCGTTCTTATAGGTGTGCCACTGCAGGTACGGGCCGAGGCGACGGTCGCTTCGCGGCATGCCCTTGAGCTCGAACGCGGCGACGGCGGCCGGGTCGTAAGCGGAGAGATCGCCGTGCGGCGAGTAGTTGAACGCGAAGGCCTGAAACCCGACGCTGATGTCGTTCTTCATCGCCCACCCGAACGAGCGCAACAGCTCGGCGCGCGCGAGCAGCGTCTTGCGCCGGTACATCCAGGGGATGTTGTCGTCCTGCGTGCGGCTGCGGTCGAAGCCCTTGACGTCGGTGCCCTGGTAGACGCGCGCGACGTCGTTGCGCCACTGCAGGCGCGTCTCCCACGACCACTCGGTGCGGGTGGACCACAGCGGATAGGTGAGGATGAGGTTGCCGTAGCTGCCCTCGCTCGTGCGCGACTCGCGGTTGAAGACGACGCCGACCTCGGCGCTCGCCTGCGTGCGGGTGCCCGCGATCCAGGGGATCTTGTAGTAGCCGCCGAGCGCGTAGGAGAGCGGCTGCAGGTAGAAGTCGAGCGCGGCGACGTGGTGGGTGCCGAAGACGTTCTGCTCGCTCGGCTGCAGGTAGAACTGCTCGAGGCCCTTGTTGGTGTAGCGGATGTTGGAGTTGAGCCGCAGGCTCCACACGTCCTTGGTGATGAGCAGGATCCGGACGGTGCCCGGCTTGTTGCCCTTCACCGGGAGCGCCAGCACCAGCGACAGCTGCGCCGAGAGCTTGCGGAGGTTGCGCGCGGTCTCGTCGACGATGACCTTCGAATACCTCTCGCCCGGCTTGGCGAGGACCTCGCGGGCGATGGTGTAGCGGTGCGACGTCCAGTGGAAGACGTTGAAGACGCTCGGCACCGGATCGCGCTTCTCGAACACGTCGAGCGTGACGACCTCGTAACCCTCGACCTCCTTGCCCTCGGGCTCGGGCTCGAGGGTGCGCCCGGTCTCGGCGAGCGCGATGCGGATCGACTCCTTCTCGTACGCCGAATACTCGTGCGTCACCGACTTCGGCGGCGCGAGCTGGGCGACCGCCGTGCTCGCGGACAACAAGATCGCCGAACCGAGAAGAAGGCGCACGCGCGTTCCAGACTACACTGCCTTGATGCAACACCGCGCGCTCGGAAGGACGGGCATCGACGTCTCGGTCCTCTGCCTCGGAACGATGACGTTCGGGTGGACGGCGGCCGAGGAGCCGTCGTTTCGCATCATGAGCGCGGCGCTCGACGGAGGGATCGACTTCTTCGACACCGCGGACATCTACAGCCGCTGGTCGAGCGACTCCTACGCCGGCAAGACCGAGGAGATCGTCGGCCGCTGGCTCGCCGAGGACCGCTCTCGTCGTGACAAGATCGTCCTCGCGACCAAGGTCCGCGGCCAGATGAGCGACGACGAGTCCGACCAGGGTCTGTCGCGCGCCCACATCCTCAAGTCGATCGAGGGCAGCCTCCGCCGCCTGCAGACCGACCGGATCGACCTCTACCAGTCGCACTGGTTCGACGAGTCGGTGAAGCAGGAAGAGACGCTCCGCGTCTACGAAGAGCTCATCCAGAGCGGCAAGGTCCGCGCGCTCGGCAACTCCAACTTCAGCAACGCGCAGCTCCGCGAGTCGCTCGACGTGGCGCGCGCCCTCGGCGTGCACCGCTACGAGTGCGTGCAGCCGCACTACAACCTCGTGGAGCGCGGCGGCTTCGAGCGCGAGGTGCGCGCGACCTGCCTCGCGGAGTCGATCGGCGTCATCCCCTACTCGCCGCTGGCCGGCGGGTTCCTCACCGGCAAGTACCACCGCGGCAGCGCGGCGCCCCCCGGCAGCCGCGGCGAGGGCAGCCGCCGGATCGCCGGCTACATGGCCGACGCGCGCAACTTCGATCTGCTCGAGCGCATCGCCGCCCTCGCGGCGCAGAAGGGCGCGTCGGTCACCCGGGTGGCGCTCTCGTGGGTGATGAACGCGCCCGCGATCACCTCGGCGATCGTCGGCGCCAACACCGTCGAGCAGCTGCACGACGCCCTCGGCGCGGCGGACGTCTCGCTCACGGCCGAAGAGCGCGCGGAGCTCGATCGGTTGAGCTCGCACACGACCTGAGTCGTCACCACGCGCTGGCCGACCGCCGCCTCCACCGCACGCCGCCCGCCCGGGCTGTGCCCGTTCCAAATTCCGATCTACTCGCTATTTGCGTTAGTTCGGATCGAGCACGTACCCGCACGCGGCTCCGGGGGCCGCCCCTCTCCCCCTCTCGGCGGCCGCGCCCCACGTCCGCATCTAACGCGTATAGCGAGTAGATCGGAATTTGGGCCGGTACCCTGGCCGGTGGCGGTCGGTGGTGAGGGCTCGGCGTCGGCGCGCGTGGGCCCGCACGACGAATCGTGTCGTCGCTGGCCCAGAGCGAAGCAAACACGAAGGCCCCGGACTTGGGGTCCGAGGCCTCGTTGGCGCAACCGCGGGCCTACGCCCGCGGCTCCGTCGTGTCAGTTGGCTTCTTCGAACTCGGCGTCGATGACGCCGCCCTCTTTGCCCTTCTTCTCGCCGCCGGGCTGGCTCGGCGTGCCGCCGCCGCCGTCGCCGCCGGGGGGCGCGCCGCCGGGCGGGCCACCGGCCGACTTGTACATCGCCTCGGCGATGCGGTGCGACTCCTTCTCGAGCTTCTCGGTGGCGGCCTTGATGGCGTCGTCGTCCTGGCGTTCGACGGCCTGACGACCCTCCTTGAGGAGCTCTTCGAGCTTGGTGACGTCCTCCGCGGGGAGCTTGTCCTTCGACTCGGAGATCGTCTTCTCCATCTGGTAGACCATCGCGTCGAGCTTGTTGCGGCGGTCGACCTGCTCGCGACGGGCCTTGTCCTCCGCCTCGTGCTCGGCGGCTTCCTTCACCATGCGCTGGATCTCTTGCTCGTTGAGACCCGACGCGCCCTCGATGCGCTTCTGGACGTCCTTGCCGGTGGCGAGGTCCTTGGCGCTGACGTTGAGGATGCCGTTGGCGTCGATGTCGAAGGTGACCTCGATCTTCGGGACGCCGCGCGGCGCCGGCATGATGCCCTCGAGGTGGAACTTGCCGAGGGTGCGGTTGTAACGCGCCTCTGCACGCTCGCCCTGGAGGACGTGGATCTCGACGGACGGCTGGCTATCGGCCGCGGTGGAGAAGATCTCCTTCTTCTGCGTGGGGATGGTGGTGTTCCGCGGGATCATCGCCGTCATCACGCCGCCGAGCGTCTCGACGCCGAGCGAGAGCGGGGTGACGTCGAGGAGGACGAGGTCCTTCACGTCGCCGGAGAGGACGCCGGCCTGGACGGCGGCGCCGATCGCGACGACCTCGTCCGGGTTCACGCCCTTGTGCGGCTCCTTGCCGAAGAACTCCTTCACCGTCTTCTGCACGAGCGGGATGCGCGTGGAGCCGCCGACGAGGACGACCTCCTGGATGTCCTTGGGGGACTTCTTCGCGTCGGCGAGGGCCTTGCGGACCGGCTCCATGGAGCGGTCGATGAGGTCCTGGATCATCTGCTCGAGCTTGGCGCGCGAGAGGCGCACGTTCATGTGCTTGGGGCCCGACGCGTCCGCCGTGAGGAACGGCAGGTTGATCGTCGTCTCGGTCGTCGACGAGAGCTCGATCTTGGCCTTCTCGGCGGCCTCCTTGAGGCGCTGGATGACCATCTTGTCCTTGGAGACGTCGACGCCGTTGTCCTTCTTGAACTCGGCGATCAGCCAATCCATGATCCGGTCGTCGACGTTGTCGCCGCCGAGGTGCGTGTCGCCGTTGGTGCTGATGACCTGCACGACGTTGTCGCCGACCTCGAGGATCGAGATGTCGAACGTGCCGCCGCCGAAGTCGTAGACGGCGATGACCTCGTCCTTCTTCTTGTCGAGGCCGTAGGCGAGCGCGGCCGCGGTGGGCTCGTTGACGATGCGCTTGACGTCGAGCCCGGCAATGCGGCCAGCGTCCTTGGTGGCCTGGCGCTGGGCGTCGTTGAAGTACGCCGGGACGGTGATGACCGCCTCGGTGACCTTCTCGCCGAGCTTCTCCTCAGCCGCCTTCTTGAGCTTCATGAGGATCTTGGCGCTGACCTCGGGCGGCGTGTTCTTCTTGCCGCGGATGTCGACCGTGGCCTCGCCGTGCGCGCCGCGCTCCATCTTGTAGGGGACACGCTTGAGCTCGTCGCCGACCTCTTCGAACCGCCGACCCATGAAGCGCTTGATCGAATAGACGGTGTTCTCGGGGTTGGTGACCGCCTGGCGCTTGGCGATTTGCCCGACGAGCACCTCTCCCTTGTCGTCCCAGGCGACCACGGACGGGGTGAGGCGCGATCCCTCCTCGTTCTCGAGGACGCGCGGCTCTTTGCCTTCCATGATCGCAACGACCGAGTTCGTCGTACCGAGATCGATTCCGATGATCTTGCCCATGACCGTAAATCCTCCGAGGCGGTCGCCGCTCTAGTGGAGCGGAGCCGTACTACTCCTGTGCTGCGGGAGTCGAGCCCTGCGACCCGAACCCCTCAATTTCCAGGCCAACCTAAGCACGTCGCCCTGGCGGTCAACACCCCGGACGTTCGCGAAAGTTGGCCGAGGGCCTTCCCCTCCGTTAGCCGATTCTCCCAATGCGACCCGAGGACCAGGAGCTGGGGCTGGAGCGGGCCGTGGGCGAGGACACGCCCTCGGGCCTCTCGGTGACCAGCGGGGGAAGTTCAGTCTCCGAGAGGACGCGGAAGCGAGGGATGGCTGCTGCCCTCTCGCGCGTTCGAGCCTCGATGTCCGCGGGGATCGCAGCGCAGGCGGCGGCGCTCCGGGAGGCAGTGCGCGCCCGGCCCCGGCGTGCGGCGTCGATCCTCGTGGGCGTGTCGCTCGTCGGGGTGATCGCGCCGGCCGCGCTCCGCTCGCACGGTGCGCCGGCGGTGGCCCCGTCCAGCAGCGTCGCCGCGCCGGCCGCGCCCAAGTCGAACGAGCCGAAGCCGCTCGCGCCGCCCGCGCCGCTCTCCCAGCTCGATCTCCGCTCGGTCGCGATCGACGACAATGGGGCGGTCGCCTCCGCGGGCGGCAGTCGCGTCGCGCACCTGACGTTCGATCCGAAGCTCCAGCTGTTCGTCAACAGGGTCCTCGGCAAGCACAAGCTCCCGCAGGCCGCGGTGGTGGTGCTCGAGCCCTCGACCGGCAAGGTGCTCGCGTACGCGTCGCGCGATCAGAGCGGCGCCACCAAGGACCTCAACGTCGACGCGTTCGCGCCGTCGGCGAGCGTGTTCAAGGTGGTGACCGGCGCCGCGCTCGTGCAGATCGCCGGCGTGAGCCCCGAGCTCAAGACCTGCTACTCGGGCGGCGAGCAGAAGGTGACCGCCGCAGACCTCAAAGAGGATCCGAAGAAAGACTCGTGGTGCGCGACGCTCGCGCAGGCCATGGGCCGCTCGATCAACACCATCTTCGCGCGCCTCGCGGCCAAGAAGCTCAACGGCGCCGACCTCTACGCGATCGCCAGCCAGCTCGGTTATGGCGCGCCAATCCCGTTCGACGTGCCGGTGACGGTCTCGAAGATCGATCTCCCGACCGACACGCTCGGCTTCGCCCGCACCGCGGCCGGCTTCTGGAACACCACGCTCTCGCCGCTGCACGGCGCGCTCCTCGCCGCCACCGTCGCCAACGGTGGCGTGATGATGAAGCCCTTTCTCGTGAACGATGTCATGGATGGCAGCACGGTCATCTACAAGACGAGTGGGCCGTCGCAGCTCCGCAAGGCGATCGAGCCGGCGACCGCGAGCGCGCTCGAGAAGATGATGAGCGAGACCGTCGCGCAGGGCACGTCCTACAAGGCGTTCCACGACGCCAAGGGCAAGGCGTTCCTCCCCGGGATCGAGGTCGCCGGCAAGACCGGCACGCTCAACAACCCGCAGCCGGTGAAGCTCTACACGTGGTTCGTGGGCTTCGCGCCGATCAAGAACCCGAAGGTCGCGATCGCCACGCTCGTGGTGAACGACCCGGTGTGGAAGGTGAAGGCCAACGTCGTCGCGCGCGAGGTGCTCCAGGCGTACTTCGCGCAGAATGGGGCGGCGGGCGTGAATATGCCGGCGCTCGACTGAGTGCGCTCGACGGCGTGAGGCGCTCGCTGACGCGCGCGCCTGGCGGAGGTGCTTGCTGACGCGCGCGCCTGGCGGAGGCGCTCGCTGACGCGCGGGGCTAGGGGGGGGAGCAGGAGCTCGCGTCGGGCGCGGAGGTGCCGAGGTACCAGACGTCGCTGTACGTGGAGACCGTCTCGCACTCGGCGTCGCGGCTGACCTCGGTGCACGGCCGCGGGGTCACCGGACAGGCCGAGAACTTGTTGCCGACGATGGGCGTGGCGGTGCCCGGCGTGTTGGCGACGCACACGCCGGCGATCTTGTTTGCCGCGGTGCCGACCGCGAACGAGTTGTTGCCGCTCGCCGTCGCGTTGCCGAAGTCGAACGTGTTGCTCGCGCCGTAGCGCGCGAGGATGCCCCAGTTGTTGCCGAGGAAGCTCGAGTTGCGGACCTCGCCCCCGGCGTTGGCGAGGAAGCGGATGCCGGCGCCGCCGTTGTTCTTGATGATGACGCCCCACACCTCGTGGAACGGCGCCACCGTCGACGTGGCCTCGCCGAACTTGATGCCGTCCTGGCCGTTGCCGCTGGCTCTGCCGCCACCCTTGAACGAGAGGACGCCGACGCCCTCGTGGTTGATGCCGTGGAGCGTGTTGTTGTCGAACACGTTGCCGCCGCCGCTGATCGTCGTCTTCTGGCTGCCCCACACGACGAGGCCGAGCTTGTTGCCCGACGACTCGACGTTCGGGCCGATGAGCGAGCCCGACGAGGTGAGGATCCCCGCGTTGCCGTCGCCCACGGCGCCCGTGGCCTTGAGGTTGCGGAGGATTGGGAAGCCGCCGGGATCGGTGCCGCCGGTGACGATCGCGTGCTTGGCCGTGGGCGAGGCGTCGACCGTGACCTGCTCGAGAATGGCGCCGCCGGCGACGCGAACGATGCAGTTGCCGATGCCCATGCACGCGCCGCCGCCGAGGATCGTGGTGGCGCCGATGCCGGCGCCGGTGAGCGTGGTCAGCGTCGGGAGCAGCACGGCGCCGACCTCGTTGTAGGTGCCGGCGCGCACGCGGATGGTGCGCGCAGCCACGGGCAGCGTGTTCACGTACGCCACCGCCTGCTGAATCGTCTTGAACGGGCAGGTGGAGGTGCCGTTCGGCGTTGCGTGCGGCGACGCCGCGTCGACCCACACCTCGGTGAGCGCGCTCGTCAGCACGGGGCAGAGCGGGGGCGCGGTGTCGATGGCGACGATTGTGTCGGGGGTGCCGCTGTCGATCGTGCCGCTGTCGATCGGGGCGCTGTCGATCGTGGCGCTGTCGATCGTGCCACTGTCGATCGTGCCGCTGTCGATCGGGACGGTGCCGGTGTCGACGACCGTGGTGTCGGGCATGGTGCCGGTGTCCGGCGGTCGCGTGTCCGGCATCGTCGAATCGACCGGCACGAACGAGTCCGCCGCGCCGCTGTCGACGATGGAGGTGTCCGGTCCCTCGGTCTCGCTCGACGAATCGACCGGGAGGTCGCTGTCGAGGGCGACGCTCCCCGTGTCGACCTCCCCCGTGTCCTCACCCGGCGGAGAAGCGACCTCGAACGAGGAGGACGAGCAGCCAACCGCGATTAGACCGACCAAGAGCCCCAAGTGCGCGCGTTTCATCGAGCCACCTTCTGGAAGGATGACATCTTTACAGCAAGCTACAGACCGGCCGAATTTGTCGAGCGGCGACGGTCTCGCCGCGACTGCGGTGTCGCGGTGGCGGCCTGACGCTGCGCAGACGATGCGGCCTTCGGACGGCCGGCCATTTGACCCGCCGCTTACCTGGTCGTACACCCCGCCGCCATGAAGAAGATGGTGTCGGGGGGGACGATCGCGATCGGCGTGCTCAGCGCCGCGATTGCGATGGGGCAAGCCAAGAAGGCGCCGGCCACGAAGCTGGATCTCAAGGAGGCGAAGGCGTCCCTCGAGAGCTCGGAGCCCGCGCGCATCGAGACCGCGCTGGTCAACATCCGCATGGCCGGCAAAGACGGCGGCGGACGCCAGGCCACCAAGGACGTCGTCGCGCGCCTCGAGAAGGGGCTGCCGCGCGAGCTGCTCAAGAAGGCGCTCGAGACGCTCGCCGATCTCGAGGACCAGGCCGGCGTGCCGGGCTGCGAGATCTACATGGTTCACCGCGACGCCGAGGTCCGCATCGCGGCGCTCAAGTGCCTCGGCGCAGCCAAGGGGCCTGCCGCCACCAAGAGCATCCGCGCCGCCCTCGGCGACGTCGATCCGCGCGTCCACGCCACGGCGGCCACGCTGCTCGGCGACGTGAAGGCGACCGACGCGGTGCCCGACCTGATCGTCGCGCTCGACAAGGGCGTGAACGAGGCCGCGGTCTCGGTCGGCATGCTCTGCGCGCCGGCCGGTGGCGAGTGCGACCAGCTCCTCAACCGCATGAAGAGCAAGCCGCTCGACGTCATCTTCAGCGGGCTGCAGCAGGTCCTCGCGCGCAAGGACGTGCCCGACGATCACAAGAAGAAGGTCATCACCCAGGTCCGCGAGCTGGCGTCGGCCAAGGCGCGCGAGTTCCTCGAGGGCGTCAAAAAGGCGTGGCCGCCGAACGGCAGCAAGCCCGTGGCCGAGGCACTCGACAAGGCGATCAAGGATCTCGAGGGAGCGAAGTGATGAACAAGATCCATTTGGGTATGTGCGTCACCGCGCTGTCGCTGGTGCTCGCTGCGTGCGGCGGCGCCTCGGGCGATCTCGTCGTGGTGAGCGGCAAGGCATTCTCGCAGGAGACGCTCAACGACGAGGGCAACGCCGCGGGCCAGAAGAAGGTCCTCGAGCGCCTCGCCAAGCAGCCGCCCGCCGCTGGCACCGACGCCGTCGTCGCCGTCACCGGCACCGCGGAGCTCACCGGCGTCGATCTCTCGAGCGGCAAGACCTGGAGCTACAAGCACCCGCTCGACCATCGTTCGCAGATCGCGGGCCCGTTGGTCATCGGCCAGGGCGGCGGCGAGATCTTCGCGCTCGACGCGCGCACCGGCGCCGAGAAGTGGAAGAGCAGCAAGCCGAAGGGCAAGCTGATCGGCGCGGGCTCGGACGGCACGTACACCGCCGTCACCGTCAAGACGTCCGAGGGCTCCGCGCTCTACGTCTTCGGCGCCGACGGCTCGGTCAAGTTCGACAAGTCGACCGACATGCAGCTCACGGTCCCCGGCGTCGCGTCGGGCCTCGTGTTCGTGCCGTGGAAGAACCTCTACGTCACCGCGTTCGACGCGAGCTCGGGCGCGCAGCTCGCCACGTTCGTCACCGACACCGAGACCACGCACGTCCTCGCCTACGGCGGCGCGGTGTTCGCGGGTCAGGGCCGCCTGGTTCGGTTCGACCAGGACCTCCTCAAGGCCAAGCAGGGCGGCGCGGCGCTGGCGATTCCGCCGAAGGAGCTCCCCAACGTCACGCGTCGCGATCTCCTCGTCGGCCCCGAGCACGACGAGAAGGTCACGGCCGACGCGCTCGACTCCACCGCGCTCACCGCGCGTCCCCGCGCCACGGGCCCGGCGGGCTTCGAGGGCGACAAGATCTTCGGCGCCTACTACCCGTTCGTCATGGCGTTCGCGGCCAAGGACGCGAAGCTCGAGTGGGTTCACACCGGCAAGGACGACGTCATCGCCACCCACGCGGCGAAGGACGGCGTCGTCGTCGTCGACAAGGGCGGCAACGTGAAGCTCCTCGCCGGCAAGGACGGCGCGCTGGTCAAGACGTTCTCGCTCGGCAAGCCGGCGATGTCGGCCGACGCGTTCGCCGACACGCTCGTCATCGGCGGCGGCGGCGCCCCGCCCCTGGCCGAGCAGATCAAGATCGCGACCACCACCAAGGACGACCGCCTCGCCACCGCGCAGGTCTACCTGCTCGAGCAGGCGGCCGCCGTCCCCGACGAGGCGACGACGGCGGTGCTCCTCGAGGTCGCCGACAGCGAGCGCGCGGTCCCCGCGATCAAGGACGCGGCCCGCAAGGCGATCGCCGCGCGCACCAACGGCGCCGAGGCGATGATCAAGATGCTCGCCCGCCACGCCGACTTCCTCAAGGGCACGCGCACCCCGCCGGTCGGCCCGATGGCCAAGGCGCTCGCCGCCATGAAGAAGAAAGAGGCCGCCACTCCGCTGCTCGCGCAGCTGCTCGATCCGGCGCTCCCGCAGGTCGACCTGCAGGACACCGCCGAGGGCGTCGGCGCGCTCGCCGACAAAGAGCACCTCGGAGACCTCAAGAAGTTCATCAACGTCTATCGCGGCAGCTCCAGCGGCAACATGAAGCTGTCGGACGCGGTCGCCGCGATCGGCGCCGCGATCATCCGGATCGACGGCGACAAGGGCAAGGAGTGGATCAGCGCCACCGCGAAGGATCCGCTCACCGACGCCGACGTGCGCAGCACGCTGAGCAAGGTCGTCGAGGTCGCCACGCCGAAGAAGAAGGACGAGCCGAAGGCCGACGAGCCGAAGGACGACGATAAGGCCAAGAAGAAGAAGAAGGCCGACGACGGTCCCGAGCCCCCCGGCTACAAGAAGAAGAAGGAGCAGGAGAAGCTCGAGGCCGACAAGAAGGCCAAAGAGAAGGCCGACAAGGACGCGAAGAAAGAAGCCGCGCCCCCGACCGAGAAGAAGGAAGAGAAGAAGTAACTTCTCTTCGCCCGGAGCCGCGCGCGTCAGCGAGCGGGTTGTCGTTGAATACAACCCGCTCCCTCACGGTCGCGGCTCTCGCATTTTGTCGCCGCGTCAGCGTGTTCCAGAGCCGCGCGCGTCAGCGAGCGGGTTGTCGTTGAATACAACCCGCTCCCTCACGGTCGCGGCTCTCAGTCCGGCGTGAGGGCGCAGCGGAAGCCGATCGTGCTCTGGTGAAGCTTTCGGGCCACCAGCTTGGTCGCGACGGTGGTGCGGCCCGATAGATCCTTGGCGAACGACGGCGTCTCGGTCAGCCAGTGATCGCCGAGCAGCGGGCGCACCGAGTCGTGCGAGCCGGACGCCGCGTCGACCCACTCGGCGACGTTGCCCGCGAGATCTTGCACCGCGTTCTTGCTCGAGCCGCTCGGGTGGCTGCCGACCTCGCAGGTGCCGAGCGCGGCGCGCTTGAGCGAGCCCGACCAACACATGTGCTCGTGCGGCGGATCGTCGCCCCAGGGAAATGTGGTGCCGGCCTCGCCGCTCCGCGCGGCCCACTCCCACTCGTCCATGCTCGGGAGCCGCTTGGCGACGGAGTGGCAGTAGCCCGAGGCCTGGTCCCAATCGACGCAGTTCATCGGGTGTTTGTCCTTCGTCTTGCTGCCCCAGTTGCACTTGGCCTCGGTGGCGAGACCGGTCTCGTTGCAGTGGCCCTTCTTCACACAGTCGGCGTAGTCGGAGACCTTCACCTCGTGCACGTCGATGCAGAACGACGAGACGGTGACGTGGTCGTTCTTGCTGCCCATGAAGAAGGTGCCGCCTGGCACCTGCGCCATGCCCGGCGGGCAGGTCTTGAGCAGCGGGCTCGCAGCGGGGAACGAGCTGCTCTCCGGGCGCGGGGCCGCGGTGGCCGAGGGGGTCGTCGCGACGACCGGCGGCGGGCCCGGCTTGCGGAAGAGCGCGAAGCCCCCGACGAGCGCCCCTATCGCGATCACCGCCGCGATCGCCCACGCGGCGCGCGGCGGTGCGACGGGCACGACGTGGTCGACGTCTTCGGCGACCGGCTCTCCCGTGCCCGGCGAGTCCCCCGTGGTGGCGGCCGGCGAGCGCACCGGCATGTCGCTCGGGGCGGCCATGGTCTCCGCCATCTCGGCGGTGGGCGCGCTGCGATCGCTGAACGGGGTGGGGTGGACGACGAGCGCGGGGCGCACCGGCGGACCGATGCCAACCGGGCCGGAGGAGGAGATGGTGACGATTTGTTCGAGCGCCTCGCGCGCCTCTTTGGCGGACTGAAAGCGCTTGTTGATGTCGCGGACCACGCAGCGCGCGAACCAGCCGTCGAAGCCCGGCGGGATGCGGTCTGCGCGCTGATACTCCGCCGCGCGATCGCTCGCGGGCACGAGGTCGTCGAGCACGACCTCGCGGAGCAGCGCCGCCGCCGACAGCCGCTCGGCGTTGGCCACGCGCCAGTAGTGGAAGCCCGTGATCGAATAGAACGCGAGCAGTCCGAGCGCCCACACGTCCGTCGCGGGGCGAACCGACGCGCCGACCTCGGTCTGTTCGGGCGCCATCCACAGGGGCGTCCCGATCGCGGCGGTGTGGGTGTAGTTGGCCTCGGCGATCAGCTTGGCGATCCCGAAGTCGAGCACCTTCACCGTGAACGACACGCCCTCGCGGCGCGCGACGCCGAGGAAGATGTTCTCGGGCTTGAGGTCGCGGTGGACCACGCCAACCCCGTGCGCGGCGCTCAGTGCGTGGCACAGCTGCGAAAAAATGTCCCGCAGCTCCCACAGGGCGAGGGCGCCGCGCCGCGCGAGGAACATCGCGAGCGTCTCGCCCTTGAGGAGCTCCATCGCGAGCCACGGGATGCCCGTTGCCGTGTCGACCCCGGCGCCGACCACCTGCACGACGTGATCGCTCTCGATCAGCGCGCTCACCCGCGCTTCTTGGACGAAGCGGGCCCGCAGCTTCTCGTCGTTCACGAGCTGCGGGTGCATGATCTTCAGCGCCCGCAGCGCGCCGGTGCCGACCTGCTCGACCTCATAGACCGCGCCCATCCCGCCCTCGGCGAGTGGTCGGAGCACGCGGTATTCACCCGCGAAGACGCTCCCGGCGGTCAGTTGAACGAGGCGAGACATGGTGCAACCGTATCACTCCGGCTCAATGCAAAGACCGCGCGCGGCCCCCGGAACAGAGCGATGCGCCGACCGGCGTGGGCATTCGTGGGGCGACTGTGCCCAACGTCGAGGGCGTCCGGGTGACCGACCGTCAACATCTTGTCGGCCCGGTGATGTCGGCTCCGCACGCACACGCGGTGAATGCTCGATCGTCTATAAAACCTTCTCATGATCTCGCTGCAGCCCGATCTTCCCCGCGTCGCCACGGCTCGGGCCGAGCGCGCGGTGCTCGCGCTCGATCGGGCTCTCGGCGGGTCGAAGGTCCTCTCCCAACGCGAGGCGATGGCGCGTTATTCGCGCGACGAGTCGGAGACGCTGCCCGCTATCCCGGATGGCGTCGTGCTCGCAGCGACCGCCGACGACATCGCTGCCTGCCTGAGGATTTGCGAGGAGCATGAAGTCCCGGTCACACCACGCGGCGCCGGAAGTGGTCGTACCGGTGGCTCGGTGCCGGTCGCCGGGGGCATCGTCCTCGCGTGCGAGGGCATGAAGGCCGTGAAGGAGCTCTCCCGCGAAGATCTCCTGATTGTCGTCGAACCGGGAATGATCACCGGCGAGCTCCAAGCGCTCGTCGAGCGCGAGGGTCTGTTCTACCCGCCCGATCCGAACTCGCTCGGCTACTGCGCGATCGGCGGCAACGTCGCCGAGAACGCCGGCGGCCCGCGCGCCTTCAAATACGGCGTCACCCGCGAGTACGTCCTCGGCTGCGAGGCCGCCCTCATGGGCGGCACGCGCATCCGCGCCGGCAAGCGCACGGTCAAGGGCGTCACCGGCTACGACGTCGTCGCGACGATGGTCGGGAGCGAGGGGACGCTCGCGGTGTTCACCGAGCTCACGCTGCGCCTCATCCCACAGCCGCCCGAGGTGGCGACGCTCCTCGCGTTGTTCCCCGACGTCGCGCGCGCGGGCGCGGCCGTCGCGGGGATCGTCGCCGCCGGTCTCGTGCCGCGGTGCCTCGAGCTCGTCGACGACGGCGCGCTCCTCGCGCTTCGCAACAACGGCGCCGCGATCGACGCGCGCGCGCACGCGCTCCTGCTGATCGAGGTCGACGGCACCGGCGATCTCGACCCGCAGCTCGAGCGCGTCGGCGAGGCGTGCACCACCGCGGGCGCGATCGACGTCGTCGTCGCGCAGGACTCGGCGCAGCGCGCGCGCCTGTGGGCCGCCCGTCGCGAGCTCTCGCCGGCGATTCGCAAGCTCGCGCGGGCGAAGCTCTCCGAGGACATCGTCGTCCCGCGCTCCAAGGTGCCGGCGCTGCTCGCCGCCTGCGACCGCATCCGCGACGAGGAGCGCGTGCGGATGCTCGCCTACGGTCACGCGGGCGACGGCAACCTCCACGTCAACTTCCTGTGGGACGACGACGACGATCTGCCGCGGGTCGAGCGCGCGATCGAGCGCACGTTCCACGAGACCCTCGCGCTCCGCGGCACGTTGAGCGGCGAGCACGGCATCGGCGTGCTCAAGGCGCCCTATCTCCCGCTCGAGCAATCCCCCGAGCTCATCGCCCTGCAGAAGCGGATCAAGCACGCCTTCGACCCGAAGGGGCTGCTCAACCCGGGGAAGATCTTCCTGCCGGATGGGCCGGTCAGCCACCGCGCGTGCTGAGCCGGCAGCTATCGCGCGATCATCGCGACCACCAGAACGACAGCCGCTCTGTCCAGCTTCGCGGGGAGTCGAAGTAGAGCTTCTCGGCCAGCGGCAGCACCCGGGCGCGTAGGTCGGCGCGGCGCTCGGCGATCGTCGACTCCCAGACGGCGGTGTCGGCCTTGCTCTTTGCGAGCACGACGCCGAGCCCCCACAGGTCGTGCTCGTCGCCCAGCAGCTCGCCGAGATCGCGGAACGCGTCGAGGTAGCCCGCGATCACCCGGGGGAACGCCTCGCGGAGCAGCGTCAGCTGGAACTGCAGATCCTTGCCGCGCTTGCGGAGCTGGTGGAGCTCGGTCGCGCCCTCGAGCGCGCCGTGGAGCGCGCGCCGCCCCTTGCGGTAGGTGCGCAGGACCCCGTGCTCGAGGGGCGCCCACCCGCCGTCGAACTTCCATTCGTCGATCGACGCGGCGAAGGCGCGGAGCTGCGCGATCGCGTCCTCGTCGTCACGCGGTGCGATGCGGCGCGCCCGCTGCAGCCGCTTGCGGAACGCGCGCGCGCTCGCATCGTCTCCCGCGATCTTGTCGAACGTGGCGAGCATCACCGCGGCGTCGCGCGAGCCGGCGAAATCTCGGGCGGCTGCGCGCAGCTGCGCGTTGGCCTGCTTGGCGTGCTCGCCGATCGACGGAGCGATGAGGCGGACCAGCGCGCGCAGCCGCTTGAGGGTGCGCCTCGCCTCGTGCACTCCCACGTCGGCGTCGGCGCTGCCCATCGCGGACAGCACCAGCTCGGTGCCCTCGCGCGCGAGGCGCCGCGCGCCCACGTCGATGCGTTCGCCTCGGGCGAGGGCGAACGGCACGGCAGCTCAGCCGTTCTTCTTCATCGACTCGAGCTGCTCCTCGAGCTTGCGGATGGTGCGCTTGAGGTCTTTGACCTCCTGCGCGGTGGCCATGTTGAGGCTCTTGGCGACCTTCTCGCCGACATGCTCGGTGGCCGTCGAGACCTTCGCGGGGAGGGCCATCGCGCCCATGACCGCCTTCATGACGCGCTCATCCTGCATGAGCTTCATGACCTTCGGGTTCGACATGAGCTTCATGCCTTCCTGCATGAGCTTCTGCTTGAAATCCATAACGCTGGCTCCGCTGTGAGGGGCGGGGACCATAGCTCAAGTCTCCTACACGCGCACCCTCGACAAATGCCTGCCAAATCAGTAGCCTGACATTCCGACGAGCGCGGAATTCAGGCCGTCGGATCGGGCGCGGAAGAGCGCGCCCCTTGCTGCCGGTCGGGTCCTGCTCGATGAGGAGTGCGGAGCTGACTATGAGCCGACCGACGAAATACGTGTTCGTGACCGGCGGGGTTGTCTCCTCGATCGGCAAGGGCCTCGCGGCCGCCAGCCTCGGGGCGCTCCTCGAGGCACGAGGGCTGCGCGTCACGCACGTGAAGCTCGACCCGTACATCAACGTCGACCCCGGCACGATGTCGCCCTACCAGCACGGCGAGGTCTTCGTGACCGACGACGGCGGCGAGGCCGACCTCGACCTCGGCCACTACGAGCGCTTCACCTCCTCGCGGATGACCCGCTCCAACAACTTCACGACCGGCCGCATCTACGACGCCGTCATCAAGAAGGAGCGGAGCGGCCAGTACCTCGGCGGCACGGTGCAGGTCATCCCGCACATCACGGACGAGATCAAAGCGCGCGTTCGCGAGGCCACGAGCGACGAGGGCTCGGGCGGGGTCGACGTGGCGATCGTCGAAGTGGGCGGCACCGTCGGCGACATCGAGTCGCTCCCGTTCCTCGAGGCGCTCCGGCAAATGAAGCTCGAGCTCGGCCCGCAGAACTGCGTGTCGATGCACGTCACGCTGGTGCCGCACATCGCGGCCGCGGGCGAGCTCAAGACGAAGCCCACCCAGCACTCCGTCAAGGAGATGCGCGAAATCGGCATCCAGCCCGACATCCTCATCGCGCGCACCGACCGCCCGCTCTCGCGCTCGATCAAAGAGAAGATCTCGCTCTTCTCCAACGTTCCGGTCAACAGCGTCATCGCCGCGATCGACGTGTCCTGCATCTACGAGCTGCCGATCGCGCTCAACGCCGAGGGCCTCGACGACCAGATCTGCGAGCGCCTCAACATCTGGTCGCGCCGCCCCGATCTGAGCGCGTGGCACCGAGTGGTCGCGCGCTACAAGCAGCCCACCAAGGGCACCACGGTCATCGCCGTGGTCGGCAAGTACGTGCACCTCCGCGACAGCTACAAGTCGATGCACGAGGCGCTCATCCACGCCGGCATCGCGCACGACTGCAAGGTGGAGCTCCGTTACATCGACAGCGAGCACATCGAGAAGCAGGGCGTCGAGGCGATCCTCGCCGGCGTCGACGGCATCCTCGTCCCCGGCGGCTTCGGCGATCGTGGGACCGAGGGCAAGATCGCGGCGATTGAGTACGCCCGCGAGCGCGGCATCCCGTTCTTCGGCATTTGCCTCGGCATGCAAATGGCCGTCGTGGAGTTCGCGCGACACATCGCCGGTCTCGAGCGCGCCAACTCGAGCGAGTTCGACAAGGACACGCCCTACGCCGTGGTGGACCTCATGGAGCACCAGCGCGGCGTGCGCGAGAAGGGCGGCACCATGCGCCTCGGCGCGTATCCGTGCGTGCTCACCCCCGGCACGCTCGCCCACAAGCTGTACGGCGTGAACGAGATCAGCGAGCGCCATCGTCACCGCTACGAGGTGTCCAACGAGCACCGCGAGCTGCTCGCGCAGAAGGGGCTCACCATCAGCGGCACCTCGCCCGACAAGCGTTTGGTCGAGATGATCGAGCTGAAGGACCACCCGTTCTTCCTCGGCTGCCAGTTCCACCCCGAGTTCAAGTCGCGGCCGATGACGCCGCACCCGATCTTCGCGGGCTTCGTCGGCGCCGCGCTGGAGCGCTCGCAGGCGAAAGTGCGCGGCTCCGCCAAGAGCACCGAGCCCAACGAATCCCGCGCAGTGAACTGACGCCGCGACCGTCTGAACGACCATCTGGAGCCGCGACCATCTGGAGCCGCGACCGTGAGGGAGCGGGTTGTCAGGTATTGACGATCCTCACGACAACCCGCTCGCGGACGCTCGCGGCTCCGGGCTCATAGATACGGGTTGTCGTCGGACGGGTTGGCCGGCAGTTTCGTCGGCTTGTTGACCGGCTGGGCGGCGGGCTTCATGGGCGCGGGCATGCCGCCGAAGGCGTGGGGGTAGAGGAACTGCGGGACCTTGGACCAGTCGCCGAGGTAGACCTGCGTGCCGCTGCCTCCCAGCTTGCCGAGCGCCTGATAGCCGTGCAGCTGCACCACGAGCGGCGTGACGTGGGCGTATTCGGCCTTCTTCTCCTTCGCCGTGGCGTCGGCGAGGACCTTCTTCGATTCGGCCTCGGCCTTCGCGTAGGTGATCTGCACCGAGGCCGAGGTCTCGGCCTTGGTCTTGTCGATGTGGGCCTGCGCCTCGGCGATCTCGGCCTCGGTCTTCTTGGCCTTCACGTCGAGCTCCGCTTTGAGCTTGGCCTGCTCGGAGGCGTGCTCGAGCTCCATCTTCTTGCGGAGCGCCTCGGCCTCGAGGGCGGCCTTGTTCTTCGCGGCGTTCTGCTCGGCGACGATCTTCGCCTCGATCGCGGCGGCGATGTCCGGCGAGTAGTGCACCTTCTCGATGTTCACCGAGGAGATCTCGACGTGCTTGCCCTTGATGCGGCGGCGGAGGTCGGCCTCGATCTCGTCCTCGATCTTCTCGTTGAGCTTGGTGAGCTGGGTGTGGGAGTGGCGCGCGAAGACCCCCATCGCCGCGCTCTTGAACTCGGGCGACACGATGTCCACGTAGTAGTTCTGGCCGATTTCGGTGTTGAGCTCGTAGAGCTCCGCGATGATCGGGCGGTAGTTGACCGCGACGTCCACGTTCATGGTGAGCCCCTCGCTCGACGTGGTGGAGACCGTCTCCTTCTTCGTTTGATAGCTGACGTCGAACACCTCGATGTACTGGCAGGACTTCTTCATGAAGCAGCTGGACATCGAGTGATAGCCGGGCTGCAGCACCTCGCGCTTGAGGCCTCCGGCGGCGGGATCGAAGAACAGGCCGCGCTGGCCCGGTTGAATGGTGACGCCGGCACAGCCGACGGTGAGCGGGAGAAGCAGGAGAAGCGTGCGCATGGACTGGGTTCCTTTCAGGGCTCGACGCTCCCGAGCCAGCCGGCGATGTCTCGGCCGAGGCGCGTCATGCAGGTGTAGACAACGGAGGCTCCCTGCCGCGGATCGACGCGGCCGGTCTCGAGGCAATGCGCGTCGGCTTGCGCGAGGTAGTCGTAGTCGGCGCGCGCGCGCAGCGTGGCGCGCACGCTGAAGGTGACGGTGAGGCGGCCGTCGTCGTATTCGGCGTGGCCGGCGATGAGATCGATTTGCAGGCGCCACCCGGAGGGGCGCTGGTTCCTGTGCTCCTTCGCCCACGGGACGACCGCCGAGCCGATCGCGTGGCCGAGCGCGGGCTCGACGTCGGCGTAGGAGACGGACGCCCCCTCGACGGGGAGCGGATCGGGGACTTCGGTTCCGACGGTGTGCGTGACGACCTCGAGCGGCACGGCAGGGGAAGTGATGACCGTCACCGGGACGCCTGCCGCTTGGAGGAGCGGCACCGTCGTCGGCGCGGGCGCACGACACCCCACCGTGAACGCCAGGAGGGCGCACGCGACGAGAGCTCGCATGGTTTCGTCGCCGCGCACTGCAGCGCGCGTGCCGATCGAAAAAGATCGATCGGCGCGTAACGCGGAGGCGGCGAATTGTCGCGCTCGATGCGAATCGGTGCGGCCGGATTGACCTCCGCTATCATCGAGCCCCTCGATGCTCACGGTCGCCCCGGTCGACGCCCGCATGCTGCAGGGCACCACCCTGCGCGGGACGGCGGCGAAGTACTACGTGCACACGCCGATCGGCGAGGGCGGCCAGGGCTGGGTGTTCCGCGCGAGCTACGACGACGCCGAGGGCTTCCCGGTCGTGGTCAAGGTGCTCCGGCCCGACTCCGCCACGCGCGACGCGCTCGACCGCTTCCGCCGCGAGGCAGAGATCCTCAAGCAGATCTCCTCGACGAACCCGAGCCCGTTCATCGTCCGGTTCTACGACCACGGCGAGGCCGAGTTCCCGCTCGCGATCTCCACCGGCGAGGTCGCGCGCCTGCCGTTCACGGTGATGGAGTACGTGCACGGCGAGCCGCTCCACGCCGTGATCGCCCAGCAGCGCGGGCATGGCCTGCCGGTGAAGCAGGTGCGCCGCATCCTCAAAGAGGTGCGCGCCGCGCTCGAGATCGTCCACGCCCAGGGCCTCATCCACCGCGATCTCAAGCCGTCGAACATCCTCATCGCGCACGAGGCCGGTCGCGAGGTGGCCAAGGTCACCGACTTCGGGCTGGTGAAGATCGTCGACATCCGCGCCACCTCCACGCAGTCGCTCGCCGGGGTGAGCCTCTCGTACGCGCCGCCCGAGCAGTACGAGCCGGGCAACCCGCGCGTGGGCCCGCCGACCGACGTCTTCTCCTACGGCACGATCATCTACGAGCTGCTCGCGGGCAGTCCGGCGTACCCGGCGAGCAGCGCCAATCCGTTCGAGGCGCTGCGCCGCATCGCCACCTCGAGCCGCACCAAGCTCAGCGACCGCCTCGACATCCTCTCGCCCGAGCTGCGCGAGCGGCCCGATCTCGTGCTCCGCATCGACACCCTCCTCGACCGGCTGCTCTCGCCCGACCCGGCCGATCGCCCGCAGTCGATCGGCCCGGTGTGGGAGCACATCGACTCGATCCTGCGCGAGCCCGAGGGCATGAAGATGGAGATCTCCGGCGTCCACCCGCCGGTCGTCGGGGCCACCCATCGCGGCGCGCCCGAGCCGCCGCGCATCGGCTTCAACGCGCGCTCGATGGGCTCCGATCCGACCGCGGCCGTGCCCGACCTCATCATCCCCACCCGCGCCGGCTCGCTCGAGCGGCCGCTCCGCTCGGATTCGGTCGAGCCCCCCGCGCGCGACGACCTGCGCCCGTGGGCGTTCCGCCTGCTCACGCCGGGCAACCCCGGCGCGCACGTGCGCGACGCCACCTTCAGCGAAGACCTGCGGGAGGCGCTCACCCTCGGCAACGCCGGCCTCGTGCAGTGGACTCCGGGCGGATACCGCGGGGTGCCGCTCGCGATCGGCCTCGCGCCGCACGAGCTGCGCGCGATGGCGCGCATGCCCAACGGCAGCCACGTCTTCGCGGGCGAGGGCGGGCTCGTCGCGTTCTTCGCCAACGGCTTGTGGGACGTGCGGCGGTACCCCGACCCGGACGTCGTCTTTCACGGCGTCGCCGCGAGCCCCGACGGTCAGATCGCGTTCGCGGTCGGCGCGCGGCTGTCGCGCGGCACCGCGGTGATGGTCGAGGCGGTGAGCACCGGCTTCCGCCGCACGTTCGAGGTCCCCGAGCACGGCCCGCTGCGCTCGATCGCTTACGTCGACGCGCGGCTCTCCTTCGCCTGCGGCGACGGCGGCGCGCTCGTGCGCGTCGACGACAACGGGCTCACGCCGATCCCTTGGGAGCGCTCCGGCCACCTCCGCGCGATCGCGGCGAACGCAACCGCGGTCTATGCCGTCGGCACCGGCGGGCACGCGCTGTCGGTCGCGGCGCGCGGCGAGATCGAGAAGGTCAACACCACGCAGGACCTGCTCGGCGTCGCGATCGCGCCCGACGGCGCGGCGTGGGCGTGCAGCGCCAACGCGCGGGTGCTCCGCCGCGACGCGACGCGGGCGTGGAGGCGAATCCCGGTCGAGCTGCCGCTCCAGAGCAACCTGGTGGCGATCGCGCCGCGCGCCGATCGCATCTTGATTGTCTCGGAGGACGCGGCCGTCCTCGAGGGCGTGCGGACATAGGGCGTCCCTGGAGCGTAGACAATCCGTTTACGCGCGGGCGTTCGGGGGTCTATGAGGTGCCCCCGGAGCGTCGAGACGGCATCTCTCGACGGCGTCGATCTCGAAAGGTCATTCAGCATGTCCCTCCCCCGCAACCTCGTGCGATTCGCCCCGCTCACGGCCCTGCTCGCGCTCACGAGCGTCGCCGCCGGACAGACGGCCAATCCTGGCACCGCTGCGCCCGGAGGCCCGACCCCGCCGCCCACCACCAAGGGAGCGACCACGCCGCCCGCCGGTGCGCCGGTGGTCGACACGCCGTCCACCGCCGCTGCGCCCCCGGGAGCCAAGACCGATCCGACGACGGGCGGCGCGGCTACCACCACCGAGACCGTCGTGGCGGGCTCCACCGCGCTCACCGCGGACCTCGTCGCCCAGGCCGCGGTCAAGACGTCGAAGTACGCCGCGATCGACGAAGCCAAGCTCAAGGTTGCGGCCGCGCAGGTCGACGCGGCGTGGGACCAGTTCTGGCCGAGGCTCACGTTCAGCGCGCGCTACACGCGGCTGTCGCCGATCACGCCGCCGAGCTTCGGCGGCACGCCCCCCGCGGGGATCAACCCGGTGTATGCGCTCAATCCGCCCAACTCGCCGGTTGCTCCGGGCGCGACGCTCGTCACCGGCTCGGTCACGTCGTTCTCGTTCCCGGTCATCCTCGACCAATACGCGGTGCAGGCCTCGCTGCTGGTGCCGCTGTCCGACTACGTGTTCCGCACGTGGGCGAACCACAAGGCGTCGCTCGCCTCGTACGACGCGGCGAAGTTCAACGCCGAGGTCACCAAGATGAACGCGGCGTCCGACGCGCGCGTCGCGTTCTACAACTTCCTCCGCGCCCGCGGCACCGTCATCGTCGCCAAGTCGGCGGTCGGCCAGGCCGAGGCGCACCTCAAGGACATGAAGAACCGCCTCGACGCGAAGGTGGTCACCGTGGCCGACGTCGCGCGGGTCGAGGCCACCATGGCCAACGCCGAGCTCGCCGTCATCAAGAGCGAGAACCTGGTCATCATCACCGAGGCCAACGTGCGCATGATGATGCACGTCTCGGGCGAGCAGCCGTTCTCGCTCGGCGAGGACCTCGACGCCGAGCTCCCGAAGATGACGGAGGACCTCCCCAAGCTCAAGTCCGTGGCCTACGCCAAGCGCCCCGAGCTCCGCGCGGTCGACGCGCAGATCGCTTCGCTCGACGCGTCGTCCTCGGTCATCACCGCGGGCCTCTATCCGCGCCTCGACGCGATCGGCAACGTGCTCTACGCGAACCCCAACCAGCGTTTCATCCCGCAGAGCGCCGAGTGGAAGGCCACGTGGGACGTGTCGCTGCAGCTGTCGTGGTCGCCGAACGACGCGCTCATCGCGTCCGACAACAAGAAGGCGGTCAGCGGCAACATCGCGGTGCTCAAGGCCACGCGCGAGCAGCTCGCCGACGGACTGGTGCTCGATGTTACGAGCGCCTTCACCAAGGTGCGCGAGGCCGAGGCCTCGATCGCGACCACCAAGGTGGAGCTCCGCGCCGCCGAAGAGGCGTATCGCGTGCGCAAGGAGCAGTTCGCGCTCGGCACCACCACCAGCGCGCTCTTGATCGACGCCGAGGCCGACCTCACCCGCGCGAAGCTCAATCACCTCAACGCCCGCGTCGACCTGCGCATCGCGAAGGTGCTGCTGAAGAAGGCCACGGGCGAGCTGCAATAGGCGCGCGCGTGAGCGAGCGCCAAGCTAGGCGCGCGCGTGAGCGAGCGCCTAACGCCGCCTAACGCCGAAGAGCGGAACAGGCGCATTCCTACGTAGAGGCGCTCGCTGACGCGCGCGCCTGTCTATCGCGCGCGCCTGGCTTTCGCGGGCGCCATCTCGTGACGGCTTACGCGGCGTCGTGGAGCTCGGCGAGGTCTTCGCGGAGGCGGCGGCGGGCGCGCTCTTCGAGCTGACGCACACGCTCCTTCGAGATGCCGAGCCGGCTGCCGAGCGCCTCGAGCGTGATCGGATCGTCTTGCAGGAGCCGCTCGCGCACGATCATCGCCTCCCGGGCCGGGAGCTTGCGGATGGCGTCCTGCACGCGCTCGCGGGCGCGCTCCTCGAACGCCGAGCGGGTGGCCTCTTCTTCGGGCGAGGGCGCGTGCGACACCAGCCGGTCGACCTGCGGGGACTCGCCGTCGAACGTCGCGTCGAGCGAGACGTCGCGCTGCTTGAGCATCGGGAGCAAACGCTGCGCGGCCTCGACGGTGAGGCCGCTCGACGCAGCGAGCACGACCGGATCGTCTTCGCGCGTCTTGCGGTAGTTGCGGACGGCGCGGCGCTCGGTCTTGGTGGTGCCGATGCGCACGAGGCGATAGCCGCGCACGACGTAGTCGCGGATCTCGGCGCGGATCCAGTAGACCGCGTAGGTGATGAGGCGGCAGTCGCGCTGCGGGTCGAACTTGTGCGCGGCCTTGAGGAGGCCGAGGTTGCCCTGCTGCACGAGATCTTCGAGTGGAATACCCCAGCGGCGGTATTCGAGCGCCACCGAGATCACGAAAGGCAGGCTCGCGCGAATGAGCTTGTCGCCCGCGGCGGTGTCGCCGTTGCGCCAGCGCTCGGCGAGCGCGCGTTCGTCGGCAGGGGTGAGCGTCGTGGTCCCGTGAAGGGACGCGCGATAGCGGTCGAAAGAGTCCATGCTCGAGTTCGCCATCTGGTTGGCTAGCCCCTGTTGCAGCACGGATGCCGTCAAGTGACGCGTGGTGACATGCGCCTTTTGCGGGGTTTCCGCAGGTCCTGCGCGTGCCGGGCGAGCTCTCCGCGCAGCACGTTCGGAAGCCGGGTTTCATCGGCGCAATGGTTGCGCGATCCGTCCGCTGTTACCTTCTCGTCACCATGGAGCAGAAGCCACCGCCCACGGAGCTGCCCGATCTGTTCTCGTCGGACTCCGGCTCCTCGGTGCCGACTCTGCAGCGCAACCCGCAGGGCCGCACGCTTCCGTCTGCGCAGACGCCGAAGCCGCCTCACTCCGAGCCGCACGGCGGTCACTCCGGTCACTCCAGCGAGGTCGCCATCATGGCTGCGCCGGCGCAGGTCACCATGCCGAGCGGAGCGCTCGCGCAACACTTTCGTCCGTCTCCCGCGATGACCGCGCTCGGCGGCGAGGTGGTCGAGTGGTCGCCGCCGCAGCTGATCCGCGCGCGCTACCCCGCGCACGAGGGGTGGGCCAACGCCAACGGCACCCTCGCTTCGGGGTTCGTCGTGGCGATGTTCGATCCCGTCTACGCCGCGCTCGCGTACTCGATCGGCCCCACGCGCCAGAGCGCGGTCGTCGAGACGAGCGTGCGCTTCTTCCGCAGCATCCGCGGTGGCCACGTCACCGTCGACGGCTCGGTCGTGCGCGCGGGCCGCACGACGGCGACCGTGGAGTGCATCGCGTGGGACAACAGCGGTGAGCTGTGCGCCAAGGGGTCGGCGACGCTGATGCTGCTCGGATGATCGCCCCACATCACGCGCGCGGCGTGAACACCTTGCAGGTGCCTCCGGGGCAGATCGGCCCCTTCATCAGCTTGCACCCGCCGCAGGCGTCCGCGCTCGGACCGGGCTCGAACTGGGCGCAGTGGTCGCACGTCTTCGCCGGATCGGGCGCGCGGTCGGCGTAGGCCAACGTCTCGCGGAGCTTGACCTGATCGGGCGGGAGCCCGGTGGTATCCGTGCACGTGGGCAGCGTGCGGTTACCCCTGCAGCCGACGACCACCAGCGCGACGACGACCCCTCCCCGCAGCGCCTCGCGCCGCGAGACAACGCTCTTCCTCTCCATGCCGCCGATGTTCGCAGCGGGCTCGAGAGCAGACAAGCGACGGGCTGCCAATGACCCCCGTCATGTCGTAAGCTCGGCGCGTTCGAGGGAGGTCACAGATGGGTGTGCTGAAGAAAGTGCTGATTGGCGTCGGGGCCGTGGTCGGTCTCGGTGCGCTCGGTTTGGGCGGCTTCGTGTTCGTCACGGCGCGCGCCTTCGATGCGAGCATGGACAAGGTCTACGACCAGAAGCCGCTCGACCAGATCAAGGCCTCGAAGGACGAGGCGGCGATCGCGCGCGGCAAGCACATCGCCGAAGCCGTCGCCGGCTGCACCTCCAAGGACTGCCACGGCAAGGACCTCGCGGGCGGCAACCCGCTCTCGATGGGACCGCTCGGCACGCTCACCGGCCCCAACCTCACCGGCGGCGGCGTCGGCGCCGCGTACACCGACGGCGAGCTCGCGCGCATCGTGCGGTTCGGCATCAAGAAGAGCGGCAAGTCGGCCGTCTTCATGCCCGCCCAGGACTTCAACTGGATGAACGACGAGGACCTGGCTGCGCTCGTCTCGTACCTGCGCTCGGTGCCCAACGTCGACAAGCCGAACGGCCCGCTGAAGCTCGGTCTGCTCGCGAAGATCCTCGACCGCCAGGGCGCGCTCCCGATCGACGTCGCCCGCAAGATCGACGGCAAGGTGGAGCTCGCCGGCAAACCCGAAGCGACGGCCGCCTACGGGAAGTTCCTCGCCAAGAGCTGCATGGGCTGCCACGGCGAGGGCTTCAGCGGCGGCAAGATCCCCGGCGCGCCGGGCGATCTGCCGGTGCCGCTCAACCTCACGCCCCACGAGAGCGGCCTCAAGGGCTGGACCCAAGAGGACTTCAACAAGCTGCTCGAGAAGGGCGACCGCAAGAACGGCAAGAAGCTCCACGAGTTCATGCCGATCGAGAACTACGGCTTGATGGACGCGACCGAGAAGACGGCCCTCTTCGCGTACCTCATGTCACTCCCCCCCAAGCCCTTCGGCGGCCGCTAACCCGCTGCGCCTGCGCCTGCGCCTGC